>JANMIB010000293.1:0-3284 GCA_031375605.1 Allobosea sp.
CGATCAACTGGCGCTGAAGCTGCGTGAACGGCGCATGGTTTGAAAGCGCCTGTTCCATTTCAATCGCGCGCATTTCGAACCGCTGCAAAAGGTTGCGATGCCTCCCCTGGAAATTCTCCAGCACTTCAGTCAGGACATGGGCCGCTGATGCCGGATCAAGCGCCAGCACGCGGTCAACGATATGGTTTGCCCTTGTCTTGTCCGTAGGGTTCAAATCGCGCGGCTCCGTCGCAGGCCGGAATGGCCGAACCACAACCCGTGCTGAATCCGGACGCAGATAGAGCGCCTGACGGTTGAAAAACTGAACCTGGGACACCGAACCTCAACGTTCTCTGGTCGCCCGTTTCCGCTTACATGATGTAGGCGGGCGTGCGGACTTCCCTTGCTTGGATTTCGCCACGCAATGCGATCTGGCGGATTTCAAAAAGCGCCAGAAGGTACGATACCACGGATTCACCTCCACAATTCTCGTTCCTGCGCTCAGGGTGCAGTCCGTCGCAACAACTGCCATCTTCGACATTGACCAGCGGCAATCCCAGATCATTCTTCCCCATGAACCAGCCGAACGCCCGCATGGCCTCCAGATCCCAGCAGCCGACCGGATCTGCCTGCAGGGCGGCTGCACATGCCGAGATCATGGCCAACGCTTCCAGGGGCTGCTGGTCGAACGGCTTTGGCACCTGCCGTTGATCGCCGAAACTGTCGGACCCTACAGGACGGAAATGTCCGGACGCGGACGTCTGCAATCTTGTCAGCCAGCGCAAGCTCCTGAGCCCAACGGCGATGAAACCCTTGTCATCAAGGGCAAGGCCGGTCGCGATCATGGCCTGGCACAACCGCGCATTGTCGTAAGAAAGTCCCTCCTCGAACCACGTCCAGTCATCGGTTTCGACCGCCAGGAAAATGGCCTGTAGCCTGTTGGCAAGGATCCTCTGCATCTGGCGAAAATCACGCTCCGGCCTGCCCACTGACGTGACCGCCTCCAGTCCCATCAAGGCGAACGCCCAGGCACGCGGGGACTTGAAATGCTCGACGGCGCCAAGAGCTTTTGCGAACAGGATGGCAGCCCATTCCCGGCGCGACACGTTCGCATCGCGCGCCGCGCAAACCCCCAATGCCCAGAGCGTACGCCCATGGCTGTCTTCCGAGCCCATTTCTTCCAGCCAGCGCCGGTCAAAACTCATGAAGTTTCGGAAACGTTGATGATCTGGATTCCAGGCGTGCTGAATGAATGAAGCAAACTGCGAGTTCAGCTTCTGCAAAACCTGTCCATCGAACGAGCCATCAAGCGTGCAGGTGACAATCAGCGCGCGAGCGTTGTCATCGACGCAGTATCCGTGTGAACGGTCAGGCACAACATGGACAGCATGCTGAAACAGCCCGGTATCGTCACACATCGACAGGAAATGCCCGATTTCAATCTCTGGCAAGTGATCATGCTGCATGAAGATCCTTTGGATCGCGGCGCGCAACACGTTCAACCTGTTGTGCAAGGTGTTGTGTATGCCGGACACTTTGGAACACTGAGAGATAATGTTTCGCCGTCATGGCCCATGTCATGGACCTGCTGCTGGCATATGCCAGGCGCCGCATGGCGTTGCGTCTGGCGTCGTCAGTGAGCAGCCCCTCGACTTCCGCTGCCAGGACGCCGACATCGCCAAATGGCACGAGAACCCCGCAGCCATCGGCCAGAAGTTCCTGTGCGTGCCAATATGGCGTGGAGACCACAGCTTTGCCGAGACCGAAACTGTAGGCCAGCGTTCCAGACGTCATCTGCGCCTCAGTCAGATATGGCGTGACGTAGACGTCGCACATCGTGATGAACCTGAGCAGCGTTGCCTGATCCACGAACCGGTCAAGAAACACGACATGTTCCTCGATTCCAAGTCTGCTCACCCGGTCCTGCAAGCTCGCCCGGTATGCTTCGCCCTGATCGCGAACGAGATGGGGATGGGTCGCGCCAAGCACGACATAAACGGCGTCCGGGCTGTGCCGCACAATGTGAGGCATGGCATCGATCATGACCTCGATCCCCTTGTTGGGTGACAGCAGGCCGAAGGTCAGGATCACCGACTTTCCAGCAAAGCCAAGTTCAGCTTTTGCCAGATTTGGCTCGCTGAACTCGACGTCAGGGATGCCATGCGCGATGACGTCGATTTTCTCCATCGGCACGCCATAGACGGTCCGCAGCAATTCACGGCCTTTTTCGGCCATCACGATGACCTTTGCAGACAGCGCGATGATGGCGCTCATGACAGCACGCTGTGCCTGGTCAGGGCGTGCCAGAACCGTGTGGAAGGTTGTGACCACAGGCATTCTCAGGCGCGAGAGCAGGGCCAGCACATGCTCGCCGGCTTTGCCGCCAAATATGCCGAACTCATGCTGGAGGGACACGACATCGAAACGTTGGCTGTTCAGGAAAGCGGCGGCCGCGATGTAGTCCGTCAGTTCCGCATCATTCACCGCGAACAGAACCGAGGCGGGATAGTCATAATGGGAACCGACGTCGTTCATCGTGACGATGCCGGTTTCCAGGTTCGCGCTTGTGGCTTTGACAGCGGTCTGCAAATCAGTCGTGAACGTCGCGATGCCGCAACGTCGAGGGAGAGAGTTGCCGATGAATGCGATGCGCGTGATGGAGGACAAGGTTTCAACCCTCTTCTGGCTTTGCGAACGGCTGTCTGCACTCATTTTTGATCCAACATTCAGATGATGAATCTTGCCCGACATGGTTGACCATTAATCTGGCATGGCCACCGGCACCCTACGATCGGGGCTGTTCGCGCGTTCAACAGGCATGAAAACCTGGCATGAAAACCTGGCATGAAAACAGCTCTCGTGACATCAACATCCCGCTGGTCGAAAAGTTCCCGATTGGCCTTTTCACCCGGCCCTTGTGACGACAGGCGGCGGCAACGCGAACTTGCGTGGACAAAGGCGCAATCTGGCCCTTAATATCCGGCGGGCGCAGAAAGCCGGGAATTGCAGAAAGCCGGGAATTAACGGGTCCTCACCCCAAGTGTTGTCTGCAACGCGCGGTGCGACAGGCCATGGCGCTGAACACTGTCTGGAGACCTGCTGCATGCTGACTGATATCAACCGTCCCGACATCGTCGCCGAGGTGCAGGCGGTGTTTGATCGCTATGAAGCCGCACTGCAGGGGAATGACATCCCGGTGATGGAGGAGATCTTCTGGAACCATCCGGCGACAACGCGCTATGGTGTCGGAGAGAATCTCAAGGGCTGGCAGGCCATCTCGGATTTCCGCCGCAGCGGCAAGCTCG
>JANMIB010000330.1:0-6763 GCA_031375605.1 Allobosea sp.
GATCGATCTCTGCGCCTTTGCGGGTGAACCGGGCGCGGAGCATCGCGAGACATTGCGCACGGCGTCCGAGGCGGCGGCGGCGGGCGGGGTGACCACGCTGGTGTGCAGGCCCGACACTGACCCGGTGGTGGATGACCCAGCCATCATCGATTTCATCAAGCGCCGGGCGCGCGACAAGGCCGTGGTCAACGTCCGCCCCTCGGCAGCGCTGACCAAGGGCCTGCACGGCGCGGAGATGACCGAGTTCGGCCTGCTGCTGGAGGCCGGTGCCGTGTTCTTCACGGATGGGCCGCGCTCGGTGATGAACGCGCAGGTCATGCGCCGGGCGCTGATCTATGCGCGTGATTTCGGCGCGCTGATTGTGCACCATCTCGAAGACCCAAACCTGCGCGGCGAAGGCGTGATGAACGAGGGCGAATTCGCCTCACGCCTTGGCCTTACCGGCATTCCGCATGTGGCCGAAACCATCATCCTCGAACGTGATCTGGCCCTCGTGGCCGCCACTGGCGGGCGCTATCATGCCAGCATGATCTCGTGTTCCGGTTCGATCAACCTGATGCGGCGCGCCAAGACGGCGGGGCTGAATGTCACCTGCGGCGTCTCGATCAACAGCCTGACGCTCAACGAGAACGATGTCGGGGCCTACCGCACCTTCTGCAAGCTCTCGCCGCCGCTGCGCCACGAGAACGAGCGGCTGGCGCTGGTCGACGCGCTCAATGACAGCACCATCGATGTGATCGTCTCCGACCATGACCCGCAGGATGTGGAAACCAAGCGCCAGCCGTTTGGCGAAGCGGCAAACGGCGCGGTGGGTTTGGAGACCATGCTCTCGGCAGCGTTGCGCCTGCACCATTCCGGCGATGTCGCCCTGCCCCGGTTGCTGGCGGCCATGACATGGGCACCGGCATCCCTGATCGGCTCGAAGGCCGGGCGGCTGGAGGTCGGTGCGCCAGCGGACCTGATCGTGATCGACCCGGACCTGCCCTACGTGCTTGAAAAGGCCAAGCTCAAGTCCCGCTCGAAGAACTCGCCGTTTGACGAGGCGCGGATGGAAGGCAAGGCCGTGAAGGTGATCGTCGGCGGGCGAGTGGTGATTTAGCGGGCTGTCCCTTCTCCCGCTCAGGGAGAAGGTGGCTGACGGAGTCAGACGGATGAGGGCACCCGGCACACAGTCCCTCTCCCGTCACGGCTTCGCCGCGCCACCCTCTCCCCGAATGGGAGGGTACATCGCCTCAATGCTCCAGCTTGATCCCCGCCACGCGGCACAATTCAACCAGCGTCGCGCGATCTTCGGCCATGAAGCGACTGGTTTCCGCCGCGCTCCAGACCACGGGCTGAATCACCAGTTCGCGGTAGCGCATCGCCAGCACGTCGCTTCGCAGGGCCACATTGATGGCCGTTGACAAGCGGGCCAGCACATCTGGCGGGGTCGCGCTGTGGGCCACGATGGAAGCCCAACCGGGATAAATGACATCGACACCGCGCTCCTTCAGCGTCGGCACATCGGCGAGTTGCGGCTGGCGATCTGCAGTGGTCAGCGCCAGCGGCTTGAGTTTGCCGGCCTGGATGTTGCCGATGCTGGCTGCGAGCGAATCCACCATCACCTGCACATGGCCGCTGATCACGTCCGCCTGCGCCAGCCCGGCACCGCGATAAGGTACATGGGCCAGCCTGATCCCGGCAGCCCGCATGAACATCTCGAAAACGAGGTGATTTGTGCCGCCCACGCCCGCCGACGCATAATTGAGCTGGCCTGGCCGCGCTCTGGCATAGGCAATGAACTCTTCGAGTGTGTTCAACGGCAGGTCCGGCGCGGCATTCAGCACCAGCGGGAACAGCCCGAGCATGGCAACAGGCGCGAAATCCTGTTCGACATCATACGGCAGCTTCTGGCCGAGCGCAGGAGCCGCGGCAAAACTCGCGGCAGTCGCCACCAGCAGCGTGTTGCCATCGGCAGGAGCCTTGAGCAGCGCCTGTCCCGCAATGATGCCATTGGCGCCGGGGCGGTTGTCGATAACGACAGACAGACCGAGTTCGCTCGTCAAAGCCTCGCCAAGACGGCGCGCCGCAATGTCCGTGCCGCCGGACGCAGCGAAAGGCACTAGCAGCGTCATCGGCACGGGTTGAAGCGCCTGTGCCCTGGTGCCGAGACCGGCCAGCGTGAGGCCAGCACCAGCAGCCAGAAGATTTCGTCGATTGATCATGCCGCATCTCCGCCTGTCTCGATAATGTCCGCGAGTGGCAGGATAAAATCAACCGGGCTGGCAACAAGCATTGGGACAATGATTGGCTGGGGCGCCAGGATTCGAACCTGGGAATGGCGGTACCAAAAACCGCTGCCTTACCGCTTGGCGACGCCCCAACATCCTGCGGGAGTTAGCTGCGCCGGGGCTGGAATGCAACAGGCAATCGCAACAGGCAAGATGGGTCGTCTGGGTGGCACACACCCAGGAGGACTTTGCAGATCGTTCAAGCCGTGACAATATCAATGGGTACGCATGATCGCAGTCATGGCGGTGCGCATTGCGCAAGTCGGAGTGTGGCTCAGCCTGGTAGAGCACTACGTTCGGGACGTAGGGGTCGCAGGTTCAAATCCTGTCACTCCGACCAAGCGCACGTCGCAGGACAACCGCTGTCAGGTCTCGCGGAAGGACCGGTTCATATGGTCCAGAATTGGCTTGATCAGAAAACTTGCGATGGTCCGGTCCGTGGTTTTCAGCATGGTTTCGGCAGGCATGCCAGGCAAAAGCTTGAGGCCGACAAGCCGGTTCAGTTCGGTGTCCGGGATCAGGATCACGATGGTGTAGTAGCTCACGCCGGTCTGCTGGTCCTTTGACAGGTCACCGGAGATGCGGATGACACGACCATGAAGCTCCGGCGTGGTTGACTGGTTGAACGAGCTGAAGCGGACACGGGCATCCTGCTGTTGGCGAACCTCGTCGATATCGTTGGGACTGACGCGCGCCTCGACAATCAGTTGCTCTGCGTCCGGCACGATCATCATCATAGTCTCACCCGCCGAGACGACACCGCCCACGGTGTGCACCGCAAGCTGGTGAATCTGGCCGCTGATCGGCGCACGCACCTCGATCTTGCTCAACTGGTCTTCGGCCGCAATCCGACGTTCGGACAGTTCGGCCAGCTTGGTCTCGACCTCGCGCAATTCCTTGGCGATTTCACTGACATGATCGGTATCGATCTGCAGGATCTGAAGTTCGATCTCGCTGATCCGACCATTGACCTGCGCACGGCGCGAGGTTGTCTCGCCGATTGTGCCCTCAAGGCGCATGACCTCACGTTGCAATTGCGTCACGCGGGGGCGCTGGACGAGGTTCTTGCGCAGGAGGTCTTCAAGGTCACTCAGCTCTGAATTGGCCAGTTTTTTCTGGCCCGTCATGGATTCCAGCTGGATGACAGCGCCTCTCGCCTCTTCCTTGAATTGCTCGATCCTCTCGCGAAGTTGCGATTTCTGTCCCTGGCGCGTTGCCCGCCGCGCCATCATCAGCCGGTTCTCGCCAAGAACCATCGCTGCGGTGTCCGGCTCCGCATCTGCGCGCCGCTGCAGCTCTGTCGGCAAGGTCATGTCCGGCTTTGCATCGCGCTCGGCCTGCAGGCGTGAGCGGCGGGCCATCAATCCGTGCAGCTCGTTGACGATGATCGCAAGATTGGCGCGTGTCGTGGTGTCATCGAGCCGCACGACAACATCGTTCTGCAAGACACGCTGGCCATCGGTCACCAACAATTTGCCAACCACGCCCCCGGTCGGGTGCTGGACCTTCCTCAGGCTGTTTTCGACCACAACCGAGCCCGGTGCCAGAACTGCGCCCGAGATCGGGCTGATCGTCGCAGCTGCAACAGATGTTCCGACCAGAGCCAGCACAGCAAACGAGGACACACGCAGATGTTTGCGGAGCAAGGATTGAGCCGAAGATTGGATGTCGGACATGACTAGGCTCCCTGTGCGGCGCTGGCCGGGCTGGCGGCGTCGCGCACCACCAGTTGCGGTCCGGGGATGATCCTGGATGCGTTCTTCACGGTCTTTGAGAGCACCTCATCGCGCGGACCGAAGGCCATCACCTCGCCCTGGTTCATCACCATCAGGAGATTGACCTGGCTGATGGCGCTAGGCCTGTGGGCAATCACGATGGCGATCCCGCCACGTTCGCGGACACCCTTGATGGCCTGCGAAACAGCCATCTCGCCATCACTGTCAAGATTGGCATTCGGCTCGTCGAGCACCACAAGAAACGGATCACCAAACACGGCGCGGGCAAGCCCAAGACGCTGGCGCTGCCCGGCAGACAGATGAGCGCCCGCGGGACCAACCTTGGTGTCGTAACCGCCCGGAAAAGCCAGGACATGCTCGTGAAACGATGCGGCCTTTGCAGCCGCAATGATCTGTCCAGGAGTGGCATTCACCTTGAAGCGTGAAATGTTCTCCGCAATGGTGCCATCGAACAGCTGGACATCCTGCGGCATGTAACCAAGGGACGGGCCAAGCATCGCCGGATCAAACTGGTCAAGGCTTGCGCCGTCCAGAAGCACCTTGCCCCTCAAGGGTCGCCACAGACCAACCATCGCCCGTGCAAGGCTCGACTTGCCGGATGCCGAAGGGCCGATGATGCCCAGCCCATCACCTGCCTTGAGGCTGAGCGAGACATTCCGCACGACAGGTTTGGCAGCGGCAGGCACACCGATGTCGACAGCCTGCATCTGGAAGCTGTCCCTCGGGGCCGGAAGGGGCATCTTCTGCTGCTCGAACAGGAAATCGGGCAGGATACGAGCCAGCCGCCGATAGCCCTCACGGGCCTGGATGAAAGGCCGCCAGCTTGCGATGGCCTGATCGATGGGCGACATGGCGCGCCCGGCAAGGATGGTTCCGGCAATGATGGCACCGCCCGAGAGCTGGCCCTGGATCACAAGATAGGCACCGGTCGCCAGAACGGCGGATTGCAGGATGTAGCGCAGCATCTTGGCCATGCCTGACAGCACGCTTGCCGTCTCGCTCACACGTCTCTGATGGCCGACAAGCTCCTCCTGGGTCGCGTTCCAGCGCCCCCACAGCGCACGCTCCATGCCAAGGGCACGCATGACCTCGGCCCCGCGCTGCATGGTTTCGGCCAACTGGTTGCGCACGGACATGGTGATGATGGCCTGATGCGTGGGGCCGCGTGTCACGACATCCGTGATCACCGTCAGGATGACGAGGATGACCGAGCCGATCACGGTGATCCAGCCGATCCACGGATGCAGGATGAAGGCCACGGCGACATAGATCGGAATCCATGGCAGATCAAAGAAGGTCAACGGGCCCTGGCCATGGGCGAAACTGCGCACGGATTCCATGTCGCGGAACAATTGAAGTGATTCCAGCGGCATGCGCACGCCGCGCAACTGAAGATCGATCGAGGCCCGCTGCACAGCCGGTGCCATCTCCTCCTCGATGCGCTCGGCCACGAAACCCATGATCCGGTGTCGCAGGACATCGAAAATCCACTGGATCACATAGGCAAGGACAGCAATCGCGCAGAGCGTCACCAATGTCGGAATGCTGCGGCTGCCCAGGACGCGGTCATAGACCTGCATCATGAAGATCGAGCTTGTCAGCATGAGGATGTTGACGACACCCGAGAGCACCGCGACATGCACAAGCGCACGCTTTGCTGAACCCAACGCCGCACGGACGGGCAGTTTGGGCCGGAAGACTGGATTGGCGGAAGGTTTCACGGACACGCGGCTTCCCTTGGGTCAATTCTTGACAGACCACACGTTTCAACGCCGCGCAAGGAGAAGAGCGCAGCCGTTGCAGCGCATGATGAAGATGTGCTCTTCCTGCGGCATACAACAAGGCGGTTTACAGCTTGTGAAGCGCGCAGCGATGATCCGTGAACAAGCCCGGTTTTTCAAGATCATGACAAATGGGGGCCCTGAAAAACGAGACCCTGAAGAATGTGGCATTCACGCATTGCGGTCTGAGAATCCGCATTGCACAACCAGTTCAGCAACGCCCCGCAAGCCTGGCATCAAGTACGCGCTTGATGTCATCCTTGATGGAACCTGCTGCGGTCAGGATGTCCTCTGCCCGGAAGAAGTCCAGGCCCGCAAATGCGCCGACATCAGGACGGATGATCAGGTCCGGCGGATGGCGCTCGATCATGCGCTGCATGACCGAACTCATGAGGATCTGCGAGGCACCAAACATGGCCTCGACCGGTTCGGGAATGCGGGTGTCGGACACAAACGAAACCCCGCCGACATCAACAGCGATTACGAAGGCCCCCGCCTGCCTGACATGATCATAGGGCAAGGGATTGACCGCCCCGCCATCGATCAGCACGCGGTCGTCGAGAAGCACCGGGCGCACCAGACCTGGGATGGCCATCGAAGCGCCCACAGCCGGCGTCAGCGGTCCGCTCGACAGGGCCACTTCGCATCGCATGTGATAGTCGGTCGCAATCACCGTCAAAGGAATTTTCAATGCCTCGAAGCGGTCAGGCACGGTGTCTGGCCAGAACAGGTCGAGAATGCGCTCGCCATCGACCAGGACCGGGTTGCCGACGCCGCCACGGCTGAACAATTCGCTGATCTTGCCAACCCGTGCTTCAAGCAGCTTCGCGACGACCCGCGGACGCTGCCGGAAAGCTGCCAGGACAAAGGCCCTGAGTGCTCGGCCCGGCAGCCCGGCGGCATAGGCCGCCCCGATGATGGCGCCCATGGATGTGCCGGCAATCGCAGCGGGCTTGATGCCAAGTTCGTCCAGTGC
>JANMIB010000343.1:0-9128 GCA_031375605.1 Allobosea sp.
GGTTAGCATTGGCGCGCGTTCGGGGCAATCATAACAAGCCTGCCGTCCTCAACGACGTCATGGCGAGCGCAGCGAAGCAATCAAGACCTGGTGCGCGGCAAAACTGGATTGCTTCGCTGCGCTCGCAATGACGTCTTTGAGGACGGCAGGCTTGTTATGATTGCCCCGAACGCGCGCCAATGCTAACCCCGCGCCCATGAGCAAGCCCCTTGTCATCGCCCCGTCAATCCTGTCAGCCGACTTCGCCCGGCTTGGCGCAGAGGTTGCGGCCATCGACAAGGCCGGTGCTGACTGGATTCATTGTGATGTGATGGATGGCCATTTCGTGCCGAACATCAGCTTTGGCCCCGATGTGCTGAAGGCGATCAGGCCTCATTCGGCCAAGATCTTCGATGTGCACCTGATGGTCGCGCCGGTTGACCCCTACATCGAGGCTTTTGCCAAGGCCGGTGCCGACATCATCACCATCCATGCCGAGGCCGGACCACATGTTCACCGCTCGCTGCAGGCCATTCGCGCGCTCGGCAAGAAGGCGGGCATCGCGCTCAACCCCGGCACGCCGGAGAGCGCCATCGAATACCTGCTGGACAGCGTTGATCTTGTGCTTTGCATGACCGTCAATCCCGGCTTTGGCGGGCAGGCCTTCATTCCCGAAATCTGCGAGAAAATCCGCCGTATCAAGTCCATGGTCGGTGACAGGCCTATTGACATCGAGATCGACGGCGGCTGCACGCCCCAGACCGCGCCGCTTGTCGTGGCTGCAGGTGCGAACGTGCTTGTGGCTGGCTCTGCCGCGTTCAAGGGCGGCGAGGGGGCTTATGCTTCCAACATCGCCGCAATCCGGAAGGCTGGCGAAGCCGTGCGCGGCGGATGGGTTTGATTTTTCCCTCTCCCTCCCAGGG
The DNA here is from genome assembly GCA_031375605.1 of Allobosea sp. Taxonomy (GTDB): domain Bacteria; phylum Pseudomonadota; class Alphaproteobacteria; order Rhizobiales; family Beijerinckiaceae; genus Allobosea. Next base: position 903 of record JANMIB010000343.1, read on the forward strand.
AGAGGGTGGCGCGGCGAAGCCGTGACGGGAGAGGGGCTTCGCATGCGCTGCGTTGCCCTCATCCGACCGCCTGTCGGCGGTCACCTTCTCCCTGAGCGGGAGAAGGAGCGATGCAGTTGAGAGGAAGTGGTTGATGATTCCCCGTTATTCCCGCCCCGAGATGGTCGCGATCTGGGAGCCGCAGGCGCGGTTCCGCATCTGGTTCGAGATCGAGGCGCATGCCACCGACAGGCTTGCGGAGCTTGGCGTGGTGCCGAAAGAGGCCGCTGCGACAATCTGGGCCAAGGCCAATGACGCGGTGTTCGACGTGGCGCGCATTGACGAGATCGAGCGCGTCACCAAACATGATGTGATCGCCTTCCTGACGCACCTCGCCGAGATCGTTGGCCCTGAAGCGCGCTTCGTGCATCAGGGCATGACCTCGTCAGACGTGCTGGACACGACGCTGGCCGTGCAGCTTGCCCGCGCTGCAGACATCCTGATCGCCGATGTGGATGCGCTGCTTGCCGCCCTCAAGCGCCGCGCTTTCGAGCACAAGATGACGCCGACGATTGGCCGCTCGCATGGCATCCATGCCGAGCCGGTAACGTTCGGGCTGAAGCTGGCCCAGGCTTATGCGGAATTTGCCCGCTGCCGTGCGAGGCTTGTGTCGGCACGGGCGGAGGTCGCCACCTGTGCGATTTCGGGCGCTGTCGGCACCTTTGCCAACATCGACCCATCAGTCGAGGAGCATGTCGCGGCGAAGATGGGCCTCACTGTCGAGCCGATCTCGACGCAGGTGATCCCGCGCGACCGGCACGCCATGTTCTTTGCGACGCTGGGTGTCGTCGCGTCCTGTGTCGAGCGGCTGGCGACTGAAATCCGCCACTTGCAGCGCACCGAGGTCTATGAGGCGGAGGAATTCTTCTCGCCCGGCCAGAAAGGCTCGTCGGCCATGCCGCACAAGCGCAACCCCGTGCTGACCGAGAACCTGACGGGCCTTGCCCGCCTCGTGCGCGGCATGGCGCTGCCGGCCATGGAGAACGTGGCGCTGTGGCATGAGCGCGACATTTCGCACTCGTCAGTGGAGCGCATGATCGGGCCGGTTGCCACGATCACGCTCGATTTCGCGCTGGCGCGGCTCACAGGCGTGATCGACAAGCTACTGATCTACCCTGCCAACATGAGAAAGAATCTCGACCGCCTCGGCGGCCTGCACAACTCGCAGCGCGTGCTGCTGGCGCTGACGCAGGCCGGGGCCAGCCGCGAGGAAAGCTACTCTCTCGTTCAGCGCAACGCGATGCGCACCTGGGAGCATGGCGAGGATTTCCTGACCAACCTCAAGGCCGACGCTGATGTGACGGCGAAACTTACGCATGAAGCGTTGTCAGCCATGTTTGATGAAGGCTACCACTTCAAGCATGTCGACACGATTTTCCGGCGTGTGTTCGGAGAGGCCTGACCCCTGACAACGCTCATCCGCCCCGCGCTACCCTCTGATCTTGCAGACATCACGGCGTTGATCGACCGCTCCGTCAGGGTATCGAACGCGCCTGAATATACGGGCGAACAGCAGTTGCGCGTGCTGGCGGATTACACGCTGGCTGCGATGAAGCGGCGGCTCCTACGGGCTGACCTGTTTCTGGTTGCGGAACTCCCCGTGTGGGCCAGTGCAGAGCGCGTGACCAGCGGCGTCATGGTGGCCAGCCGTGCCAAGCGGGCGAGCGCTGATGATGTCGCCGTGATCGATGCGCTGTTTGTCGATCCATCCGCGCAGGGCATGGGCGTGGGAGGCGCGCTTGTCGACGAGCTTTATGAGCGGGTGCGCAAGCAGGGACTGTCAAGGGTCACAGTTGCGGCCTCGCTGACGGCGGTCGGGTTTTACGCGCATGTCGGCTTTTCGCGCATCGCACGAGGGCACTCCAGCAGCGGGGTCGACACCGTGATGATGGAGCGGGTGGTTCGGTGACGCTTGCGGCCAGGTCCATGCCGCGTTATGGTCCAACCAGTCAACCAGTTGGATATTTCCATGATCACCGTTGGTGCTTTTGAGGCCAAGACCAAGCTCTCCGAACTTCTGGATCGCGTAGAGCGCGGCGAGGAGGTGGCGATCACGCGGCATGGAAAGCCTCTGGCGCGGATGGTTCGCGATGAGCGCGCTGCCAAGCCTGATGGGGAGGAGTTGATGAGACGTTTTCACGCGATGCGCGAGCGTTTGCATGCGGAAGGTGTCAGTTGGACCATCGACGAGATCATCGCCGCAAAGAATGATGGACATCGTTGATGGCTGTTATTGATGCATCTGTGATCGTTGCGGCCATGGCCCCCGATGAATTGCTGGAGCGCGCACTCGACATGATCGCCCCTTACATTGCCGGAGGAGCATGCGTTCCGTCCATTTGGCCTATCGAGGTGGCAAATGCTCTGGTGACCAAACAACGCCGCGGAGCCATGAGCCGCCAAACCGCCCTTGACGTTTGGCAACTTGCGATGGACGTACCAGTCACCGTGGTCGAAACTACGCGTGATGACCTGCACGCCGATGTCCTGCCTCTGGCGTTTGCCCAAGGGCTCAGCACCTACGATGCGCTGTATCTGCATCTCGCACGCAGCCGTGGAGTTCCACTCCTGACGCTTGACCGGAAGCTGATCGCTGCTTGCCAGGTCATTGGCGTCCCTACCTCGTGATTCAACATGCGCACTTCAGACGCTGACATTCTCATCATTCCGGGCTGGTCAGGCTCCGGGCCGGGGCATTGGCAGACGCGCTGGCAGTCGAAGCTCTCGACGGCCCGGCGCGTGGAGCAGGTGGACTGGTACAAGCCGCACCGCGATGAATGGGCGGCGAACATCGTTTCTGCCGTAAAGGCCTGCACCCGGCCCGTTGTGCTGGTGGCTCACAGTGCAGGGGTGAGCTCGGTTGCCCATGCGGCTGAAGCGCTTCACGGGTTGAATGTGGCGGGAGCGTTTCTGGTGGCACCGGCATCAGAGCGGGCGCTTCACGCCATTCCCGGCATGCCAGCGGATTTTGCCAGGCACACGCGCCACAAGCTGCCGTTCCGCAGCGTTCTTGCATCGAGCACCACCGATCCTTACTGCACGGTCGACGAGGCTCAGGAACTGGCCGGAGCGTGGGGAGCGGAATTCTCCGACGCGGGCGATGCAGGACATATCAATGCCGAGTCCGGACATGGGCCTTGGCCTGAAGGGCTCATGCGGTTTGCAGGGTTCATGCGTTCGCTGGGGTGAGCTGAAACATCTGCACAACCGGGTTTTGCTGAAAATCTGATTCAGGTCGTTGTGACATTGAATCATCTGTGTGAGGCAACGTGTTGATCAGCCTGTAGAAATACAACGTCGCGCCATGTCAGACGCCGAGCAGGCCGCCCGCGAATGACATGACCACCTGCCCGCAGGCCAGGCTCCAGAATCCGGCGATTATGGTGGCCAGCATGACGAAATGAAACGGGCGTCCCTCGATCTGGCGACCCAGGATCGTGTTGCGCAGGATGATGAACGGCGCAGAGAACACCACAACCGGCACACTCGCGACAGCAAGCACACCACCTGTCTGGAGCAAGGTGAAGCTCGCTTTGCGCGCTGTGAACAACTCGAAAGAGCTGGCTACAAGCCCTGCGAAAGCAAAGCCGATGAAAAGCGCGTGAAACGCATGAATGGCAGCGGGATCGAGACGCAAGACGAGGCCTCCAGCCTTGAATTCTTAACGATCCGTTATCGCGCATGCTTAAGCCAACGTTAAGCGATCTGTGATGGTATCGTTAACGACCATAACCTCCTGTTCATCCTTTGCGTGTCGTGTTGATCCTCATGAGCTCCTACGCATCTTCAAATGCCGGTTCGCACCGCGACAACGGCCACCACGTGGCGGCTGTCATGCGCCGCAACAAACAGGTTGCTGTGCTGCCTGCCGCACCGATCGATGGTTTTGTCTGGATCTGTCTGGCGTTTCTCTTGCTCGCAGGCGGTGGTGGGCTTGCGGCAGGTCTGTGGTGGAGCCAGCGTCCGCCTGCACCGCCCAGCATGATCGAAATGCGGGTCGGCGCTGAAAAGCTGATCTTTCCATCGAGCTTCAAGGGGCCGCGCCTGCCGGACATGGCGCGAGAGGTTGGCATGACGCGGCTCAGGGTCACATGGCCTGGGCTGTCCGCGCCGGGTCCCACTGACAAGGCTGACGTTCACATCACCATCGGCCCGGCTGATCCGGCGACCGACCCACAGGCACATTTTGCAACTCTGGCCCGCTTTCTGACGCCCGGTGCCTGGTCCAATCCCGGTGGGCTGGTCACGCGCGGATTCAAGAAAGGCTCGCCCTTCGAGACCGAAGAGCTGTTTATGTCGATGCCCGACGGGGCCGCATTCTTCGCGCGCTGCACGGCAGATATTGCGCAGGTGAAGCTCGATGAAGGCTGCCGCGCCGTGCTGAAGCATCGTGGCTTCGATATTGCGCTGCGCTTTCCGCGTGACGCACTGACAGACTGGCGCGGCCTGTCAGACGGGGTCAGGAACTTGGTGGATGGCTTTCGCCAGCCAGGCTGACACTCCAGACCAAGATGTCAGCCCTTTGCTTGCACCCATTCTAAAAGATCAATCTTCGAGATCGACGTCCAGGATGGCCATTGTGAAGTTGAACGAGCGATCACCATCCTCGTCATCGACATGCAGGATGCCGATATATTCCTCGCCGATATAGACCTCGGCGGAATCATTCTTCTTCGGGCGGGCTTTCACCGCGATGGAGTGATTGGCGAAAGTGCGGCGCAGGAAGCGCTCGAGTTTGGCAAGTTCGGTCTTGTCCACGATGTCAGGATCCAGATGTCAGGTGTGAGACGGGTGTTTGAAGCCATGAGCGATGCCATGGTGGGGCGCGAAGGGCAAGCGTGGACTGCTAGATCATCTAGCATTGGGATGGAATCCAACCCATGCTGGATGATCGGTTATAACAAGATAGAGCATTGCTTTTGCACAAAACCGGTATCCACCCTCGCCTTCGCAAGGGCATGCTTTTGTGCGCAATGCTCTAGACCGTCACTCCATTTCAGCCAGGAGCTGATCCATCGCGCGTGCCGGTTCGGCGCAGCCGGCCTCGCCAACGACCTTTGCGGGAACCCCCGCCACCGTGGTGTTGCGGGGAACCGAGGCCAGCACCACCGAGCCCGCTGCAACGCGGGCACACTCACCGACCTCGATATTGCCAAGAATCTTGGCACCGGCACCGATCAGTACGCCCGAGCGGATCTTGGGATGACGGTCACCCTTTTCCTTGCCTGTGCCACCAAGCGTCACATCCTGCAGGATCGAGACATTGTCGCCGATCACCGCCGTGGAGCCGACGACAAGGCCCGTGGCATGATCAAGGAATACACCGCGCCCGATGTTGGCTGCAGGGTGGATGTCGGTCTGGAACACCTCCGAAGAACGACTTTGCAGGTAAAGCGCAAGATCCGTGCGGCCCCGCGCCCAGAGCCAGTGTGCGAGCCGATGCGTCTGCAGGGCATGAAAGCCCTTGAAATACAACACCGGCTCGACAAAACGCGTGCAGGCCGGGTCGCGGTCCACCACCGCCGCCACATCAGCGCGGAAGCCTTCGCCAACAGCAGGGTCGGCCGCGAGGGCCTCATCGAAGGTCTGCGCGATCAGTTCAGCGGGCACGACAGGGTGGCCAAGCCGCGCCGCGACACGGTGGGCAATGGCGGCATCAAGGCCGGGCTGATTAAGCACTGTGGAGAGCAGAAAGCTGGCAAGGGTCGGCTCGGTTTCGATGATGCGCTCAGCTTCGTGCCGGACGCGGGCCCAGACTGGATCAACCACATCGAGTGTGCCGAGACGCTTCGTCCTGGCTGTGCTGTGGGCGGGTGTCATGCTGACGGTTCCATTTCATTGCAACACAGATGGAAGTTAGCACAGAACCGCAAAAAGGGTGATCAGGCAAAAGCGATGGCAAAATGAAAAAAAGCAGTTCGGATTTGGTTTCAGCTTTTTTGGTTTGCTGAAAAGAGCCAACCCCACACCCCATAGCCCAATGCTGCACCAACCAACTGGGCAACGATGAAGGCGGGGACTGATGCCGGCGCTATTCCGGCAAAGCTGTCAGAGAGTGCTCTGGCAACAGTCACTGCCGGATTTGCAAAAGATGTCGATGATGTGAACCAGTAAGCTGCTGTGATCGTCAGACCGACAATTGGCGCGACAAGCTGCGGAGCATGACGAAGGCAGCCAAAGATGGCACCTGCAAGCGTGAATGTGGCTGCAATTTCACCAATAATTGGACCATACCCACTGCGGGTTGTGGTCGCCATCTGCACAAGCGGCAACTCAAACATCGCGTTGGCAAGCACAGCGCCGACGCAGCCACCAACCATCTGAGCCGCAATGTATGGGAGGAGATGTTTCCAGGACAATGTCTTGTGCAAAGACATCAACAAACTTACCGCCGGATTGAAGTGGGCACCCGAGATCGGCCCCAGGATGGTGATCAACACCACGAGAATGGCCCCTGTGGGAATGGTGTTGCCCAGAAGAGCCACAGCCATGTTTCCACCAGACAATTTTGCGGCCATGATTCCAGAACCGATGACCGTCGCGACGAGCAGGGCTGTGCCAAGCGCTTCAGCCGCAAGAGCGCGTGGATGATCAACATTCTTCATGTTCTGACGACGCGCTTGCCACTTGCATCAATGAGAAGCTCTCCATCTTCCTTGTGGAACTCGCCGATCTGCTGACGTGGCAGAATATCCAATACCATTTCCGAGGGTCGGCACAGCCGCACCCCGATGGACGTGACCACAACAGGGCGATTGATGAGGATTGGATGGGCCATCATTGCGTCGATCAGCGCATCGCTTTCGAGGGACATATTGCCAAGACCAAGATCCGCATAAGGAGTGCCTTTTTCGCGCAGGATGTCGCGTGCCCGAAGGCCCATGCGTGCGATGAGTTCCGTCAGCATCTCACGAGATGGCGGTGATCTCAGATATTCTACCACGTGAGGCTCGATCCCGCAGTTGCGGATGAGTGCCAGCGTGTTGCGCGATGTCCCGCAATCGGGATTGTGATAGATGATGACGTCATGAACCATGACATTTCGCTAGTTGCGATTCATGACGTCTCAATGACAAAACATGGTTGCGGCTTCGAGGTGAGGCAAAAGTGTTGCAGTGCGATCTTGCACTAGGCGTGCACGCAGTGTTCAAGCTATGACCTGATCATGACTGATGTGGGTTACATTGCTGCACTTTTTGCAGGGCTGCTCTCGTTCCTGAGCCCATGCGTGCTGCCGCTGGTGCCGCCTTACCTGTGCTACCTCGCCGGAACGACGGTGGAGGAGATGCGGGAGGAAGGCGCAGGCACGGCCGCGGCACGGCGCGATGTCATGCTGGCAGCCCTGTCCTTTGTCGCAGGTTTCACCACGATTTTCGTGCTGCTGGGGGCAACGGCGAGTGCGCTCGGACAAGTCTTGCGTGACTATATGTGGGTGCTGTCCTGGGCAGCAGGGGCGGCCATCATCATCATGGGGCTACATGTCCTCGGGATTTTTCGCATCGGGATGCTGTATCGCGAGAAGCGCATGGAGGTTGCAACGCCTGCCGGGCCGGGCGGCGCCTATCTCATGGGTCTTGCCTTCGCGTTCGGATGGACGCCGTGCATCGGGCCGATCCTGGCCGCCATTCTGGCCGTGGCCGGATCATCGGACACGGTCTATCGCGGCATGCTGCTGCTGGGGGTCTATTCGCTGGGGCTTGGCATCCCGTTCATTCTGGCAGCGTTCGGCATCGAGCGTTTCATGACGGCCATGGCAGGTGTGAAACGCCATTTCCGAAAGATCGAGGTGGCGATGGGAGGTCTGCTGGTGATCACCGGCATTGCCTTCCTGACCGGAGGCATGGAGCGCATGGCGTTCTGGCTGCTCGAGACATTTCCGGGATTAGCCACGCTGGGGTGAGGCTCCGGTTCGCGCAGCGGATTGAAAGGTCCAGTGGACCTTTCAAAGGAGCCGAACGCATGAGCGCAAGCGAGGGCCGGGGTCGCGGTCCGCGACGAGCATGAACCTACTACCGTCCATCCATCTTCCCCCATCCGCGGGGCTCCATGAAAAACCCGCTCGGATTGCTCCGGGCGGGTGATCGTATCGCCGGGATGGTCGGGTCAAGCCCGACCATGACGAGCAGGATCAAGTCTCGACGTAGGTGATCTTGCCGTCAGTTCCCTTGCGCCATGTGTACATCACAT
>JANMIB010000346.1:0-3652 GCA_031375605.1 Allobosea sp.
ATCATCTCGTCGATCTGCTGCTCGATGTGGCGGCGTCAGGCGAGAACGTGGTGGAGCGCGAAGGCCTCAGCGTGCGCCATCCCGCCAGGTTCGTGCTGATCGGCAGCGGTAATCCCGAAGAGGGCGAGTTGCGGCCCCAGTTGCTGGACCGGTTTGGCCTGTCAGTCGATGTGCGCACACCAACCGACATCGCAATGCGGGTCGAGGCCGTGAAGCGCCGCGATGCGTTTGACCGCGACCCCGCAGCCTTCGCAGCCTCATATCAGGCTGATGAGGAGCGCCTTCGCAAGAAGTTGACCGCTGCAAAACGCTTGTTGCCGACGGTGGATGTCTCGGACGACACCCGCCGGCGCGTGGCTGAACTGTGCGTCGCGCTGGGCACGGATGGTCTTCGTGGCGAACTCACGCTGCTGCGCGCCGCCCGTTCTGTTGCCGCGCTGGACAAGGCCCACACAGCCACGATGGCCCATGTGAAGGCCATTGCGATGCCGGCCCTGCGCCACCGCCTGCGCCGCAATCCGCTGGATGAAGTTGGCTCCGGCGTCCGCATCGAGCGCGCATTGGCCGAGGTTTTCACCTGATGGCGAACGGGCATGCAGCGCAAAACACCGAACATCACGACAGCCAGCTCGATGCGGCGCTTCGCTCCGCAGCCCTGTGGGATGACGCGCTGATCGCAGCCGATCTTCTGGCGGTTGATCCCGCCTGTCTTGGCGGTGTGAGCTTGCGAGGGCCAGCGGGTCCGGTGCGCGATGCCTGGCTGATGCGGTTTCGCGCAGGCCTGCCGCCGGGCGCTCCCGTGCTGCGCGCACCGTGCGATGTGGGCGATGCCGAATTGCTGGGCGGGCTTGATCTCAGCGCGACGCTCGCCAGCGGCCACACCGTTGCCCAGCGCGGACTTCTTGCACGCGCAGACAATGGCGCGCTGATCGTTGCCATGGTGGAGCGGCTGGCACAGACCCCCGCCGCCCATATCTCCGCTGCGCTTGACCGGGGCGAGGTTGTTGCCGAGCGTGACGGCCTGACCATCAGCAGCAGCGCCCGGATCGCGGTCATCGCGCTTGATGAGGGGCTTGAGGATGACGACCGTCCTCCGGCGGCTCTGCTGGAGCGTCTGGCGTTCCGCCTTGATCTGGGCCAGCTCTCACATCGTGACCTTGATGCCGGGGACGGGCAGCCCGACATGCCCGCCATCTTGCCCGCCATCATGGCCGCGCGGGGGCGTCTGGCCACCATCACCATTCCTGATCGACTGATCGAGGCCCTGTGCACCGCCTGTGCGGCGCTAGGTGTCGGCTCGTCCCGCGCGCCCTTGCTGGCGTTGAAGGCGGCGCGGGCTGCGGCGGCATTGGCCGGCCGCGATGTGGTGGATGAGGCGGATGCAGCCCTTGCTGCGCGGCTCGTGATTGCCCCGCGCGCCCTGCACCTGCCCGCCGACAGCAGCGATGACGAGCAGGGCACTGAAACCCCGGAAGATCAGGCACCTGACGAGCAGACACAGGCCGAACAACCGCCTGACCAGCCTGATGATGACAAGGGTGAGGTGCAGACCCTGGACGACACGGTTCTGGAGGCCGCTCTCGCAGCCCTCCCGCCGGGCCTTCTGGCAAGGTTGCAGGCGGCTTCCCAGCGCATCCGCGCTGGCCAGACCGGCAAGGCCGGCGATTCGCAGGCCACTGTCAAAAGGGGCAGGCCCATCGGCGCGCGCAGGGGTGATCCGCGCTCGGGCGTGAGGCTTGATCTTCTGCACACCTTGCGTGCGGCTGCGCCCTGGCAGCGTCTGCGCAAGCAGGTGATTGCCGCAGGCACGGTGCGCCCGCTGATCGAAATCCGCCGCGACGATTTCCGCATCAAGCGCTTCCGTGATCGCAAGCAGACCACCACGATCTTCGTGGTCGATGCGTCAGGTTCCACGGCGCTGGACCGTCTGGGCGAAGCCAAGGGCGCGGTCGAACTCCTGCTCGCGGATTGCTATGTGCGCCGCGACGAGGTCGCGCTCATCGCCTTCAGGGGCATTGGCGCCGAAATACTCCTGCCGCCGACCCGTTCGCTTCACCGCGCCAAGAAGGAACTGGCGCAGCTTCCCGGCGGAGGGGGCACGCCTCTGGCGGCAGGCATCATGGCGGCTGGCCTGATGGCGGACGAGGTGCGCCGCAAGGGCCGCACACCCACGCTGGTCGTGATCACCGATGGCCGTGCCAATGTCACCCGCGAGGGGACAGGTGGCCGCGCCCAGGCGCAGGACGAAGCCATGGCGGCGGCCAGATCAATCCGCGCCCAGGGCCACCGCACGTTGCTGGTCGACAATTCCGCCCGCCCCGAGCCGCGTGCCGGCAAGCTGGCCGATGACATGGGTGCGCTCTATCTGCCGTTGCCCCGCGCCAATGCCGACATGATTTCGAAAGCGGTGCGTGCGGGAACGCCAGCACCCCAGGTGTTGCGCCGATGAGCCGCCGCCTTGACTGGAACAGCGATGGCGCGAACTGGCCCAACCGGGCATCAAGCCGCTTTGTCCGCGCTGGCGGGCTGGATTGGCACGTGCAGGTCATGGGCAAGGGTCCGGTTCTGCTGCTGGTGCACGGAACCGGTGCCGGCACCCATTCCTGGCGTGATCTGGCACCGCTTCTTGCGAAGCATTTCACCGTGGTTGCGCCAGACCTGCCGGGCCATGGCTTCACAGGCAAGGCCAGCGCGTCGCAACTCTCGCTGCCTGGCATGGCGATAGCGCTCGGGGCGCTGCTTGGTGCGTTGAAAACCGCGCCTGACATCGTTGTCGGTCATTCGGCGGGTGCGGCCGTTCTGCTGCGCATGGCCATCGACAAGACGATCCTGCCGAAGGCGATCGTGAGTCTTAACGGGGCCATCCAGCCCTTTGCGGGCCTTGCCGGACAGATCTTTGCCCCGATTGCACGCGTTCTGGCTTTGTGGCCAGCCGTGCCAAGCCTTTTTGCATGGCGTGCCAGCGATCCCGGCGTTGTCGGTGATCTTCTGCGCCGCACGGGCTCGCGCATCGATCCGGAAGGGGCGGCTCAGTATGGCCTCCTGGCCCGCAACCCTGCCCATGTCGGCGCGGCGCTGGGCATGATGGCGAACTGGGATCTGCCCGCGCTGAACCGCGAGCTTGGCAAGGTGCCGTGCCCCGTGCTGCTGATCGCTGGCGCTCTCGACGAGATGGTGCCTTCGTCCGACGCGAGGATCACGCTGGGGATGATTCCGGACGCACGCTTGGTCCGCCTCAAGGGGCTTGGCCATCTGGCGCATGAGGAACAGCCCGTGCTTGTGGCCTGCCTGATTGACGATGTCTTTCATGGCCGTGACCTGAAACTGGACCCGGCAATCGGCAAGGACATTGGACGCGACATGGGGCGCGACATGAGCAGCGCTGCCACAAGGGGCCGGGTGCCCCATGTGCCCGCCGCTGCCGAGAGGCAGGCAAACGGCTACCAGCGTTCTGGCCGGACTGGCAACACGGCGGTGAGCAACGTTTCGACAAGGAAAACGACATGACCATACCGATCCGCCACCCCGTGCCCACAGACAAGCGGCAACCCGCAGCCATCGTCATCGGGGCGGGGTTTGGCGGTCTGGCTGCAGCGGCGCGGCTGTGTCGGCGCGGCTATCAGGTCACGGTGCTAGAGCGGCTGGACCAGCC
>JANMIB010000417.1:0-3304 GCA_031375605.1 Allobosea sp.
CCTGCCTTGAGACTACGCAACTTTTCCCAAGCAATGTCCGGATCGACCACGCCGAAGCCCGCGAAGGTCGAGAAGCCACAATCGGTGCCCGCGATCACGCGCTCCTTGCCCACGATGCTGACATAGCGCTCAAGCCGCTGCGCCACCAGTTCGGGGTGTTCGACGAAATTGGTGGTTGAATCGAGACAGCCGGGGATCAGCACGAAGTCGTCGGGCGTCTTGATCTCGCCCCATACGGTCCATTCATGTGCATGGCGCGGGTTGGCCCCCTCGAACAGCAGCCCGCGCGGCTTGCCCTTGAGCACCGCTGGCAACACTTTGGCCAGGCCGATATCGCGGGTGTGCGGGCCTTCATAATTGCCCCAGCAGATATGCATGCGCACCCGGTCGCCGGGCACGTTTCGCAAGCCGTGGTTGAGCGCCTCGATGTGGACCTCGGCGCGTTTGACGAACTCGTCTTCGCTCATCTCGCGATAGAGCATGTGGCGGCCCAGTCCGAGATCAGGCGCATCGATCTGCAGGATCAGCCCCGCCGCCACGATGGCCTCATATTCGGCGCTCATGGCGTCGGCGATGTCGAACAGGTAGCTGTCGAGATCCTTGTGATAATCCGAAGGCTGGAAGAGCGCGATGACGCCGGGGCTGGCGGAATTCATGAAACCCTCTGCATAGCCTGCCGCCGCCATGCCCGCCTTCATCGCCGCGATGTCCTTGTGCAGCGGCTCAAGGTTCTTGACCTTGATCGGACCGACGCATTTCGGCCGGCGATAGCTTGGCGTGCCGCCCGCCTTTGCCAGTTTTTCAAGGAAACCCGGATAATCCGCCAGGTCTGCCGGTGGCCGACGCGGCGAGTCGCCCTCGAAGCCCGTCAGCCGATCCTTGATGTAGGTGGCATAGGAAATCTTCGACGTCTCGCCATCGGACGGCATGTCGACGCCCGCCGCCTTCTGCTGGGCCATGATCACGCCGGTCGCGTCGTGCATGACCTTGTCGTAAGCCGCATCATCGAACGGCATGCCCTTTTCACGCCCGAACAGCAGGTCTGCCACGATGGCTGTGCGCGGCAACGAGCCGACGTGGGTTGTCTTGATTGTCATCGCAAGTCCTCAGTTCTGCTTCCAGGTGAGCCCGGCAGGATCATCTGTGTTCATCACGCGGTAAAGGCTGACCTCACCCGTCATCGTGGGGCTGAGGCTGTGGCTCAGACCGGGTGGCACCGCGCAGGTATCGCCGGGATTGAGCACGGCCTCACCGCCATCCCAGGCCAGCCGCCAGTGGCCGCGCATCGGCATCAGCACCTCGTGGCGATCCACGGCATACATGGTTTCGGAGATCGAGCCACGTGTCAGCAACTGGACCTCAAAACCCGGCTTGTCTTTCAGCAAGGCATCGGCCCCGATCACCTTGGCGGGCTTGCCGTTGGCCAGCGCCATGAGATCCCAATAGCGCGCGACATGACCGGGCACGACAGCTTCGACGGGGAGTTCCGGAAAGGCTTTCAGCTGCTCATCCGTCAGCACCGGCATGGGGCCGATGCCTGGGGGTAGCGACTGGCCCTTCTTGCTGTCATAGAGCTTTCCGTTGGCGCCAAGCACCAGCCCGTGATTTGCCGCGTCCTCGATCACCTGCGGTGCCCAGATCACCCCGCCGCCGGCATCATCGCCGCCCAGCACCGCCATGATCATCCCGTAATCGGTGCCGATATTCTCGAAACCGCGGAAGATGCCGGTGGGGATATTGATGATGTCGCCTTCCTGCAGCAGCACTTCGCCTGCCTTGCCCCAGCGGCCCCAGAAAAAGCGCCAGCGGCCCTTCAGTACGAAGAAAACCTCCGCCGTGCGGTGCGAGTGCAGCGAGTTGCGGCACTTGGGCGGCTGGCCCGCCGCGCCGATGTTGAAGCCCGGCGTGTCGGAAATATGCACGTGCTGGTCCGCGCTTTCCGAGACGCCGCCGCCGATGATGGTGAAATTCTCCTTGCTGTCTGAGCCTGGCGTGTGCGCGTCGATGAAGGCTGTCTTGCAGGGCCTGAGTTCGCCATAGCGGACGATGCGCGCGTGCATGTCGATCATGATGGTTGCTCCTTTTTCTGATGAGTCAGGTTCAATGAATGTCTTCCGCCTCGCCCCAGGCGGCCAGCAAACGGTTGATGTCGAAACCCGGTGATCGCGCCGCTTTCAGGATTGGCATTTCCTTGCGGGTCACAAGGTCGATGGCACGTGTCAGTTCGCTCTCCATGCCAGGCTCGATCATCACAGCGCCGTGGCGGTCTGCATGGATGAGATCGCCGGGGCTGACCGCAAGGCCGAACACGCTGACCGGCGTGCCAAAGGCCGTGACATGCACAAAGGCATGGCTGGGCCCGATGCTGCCCGCCAGCAGCTGAAAACCGGCATCAATGGCACCAAGATCGCGGATCGAGCCATTTGTCAGCACGCCTTCCAGGCCAAGGCCCTTGTGGATCGCGACATTGACCTCGCCCCAGAAGGCTCCGATGCCAGGCTCCTCACCGTGATCTTCAATCACCACAAGCCGTTGGCGCGGCTCGCAGGCGAGATAACGGTAGTAATTCAGACGCCGTGAACGGACCGTCGCGGGATCATCAGTGGCGGGCTTGTCGGCGCGGATTCTGGCAGTGAGGGCAAAGCCGACCATGGCGGGCAGGAGAGGGTCAGCCGCGATCACGGTTGACCGCGTGAAACCAGTGTTCTTGCGGCGGCCTTCGATGAGTTCGATGGCATTGCAGATGGTGGGCGTATCGACCGCCTTCAGCGCAGCGAAGACGTCAGGTGCAAGCTCTCTTGTCATTTCACTGCTCCACCCGTGAGGCCAGCCTCGAAATGCTTCTGGATCGCGACCGCCGCGATGAAGGCGGGCACTGTGATGAAAAGCCCTGCGGCAGCCATCAGTTCCCACAGGTCGCCCCGTTCTGTGCGGAAACTGACCAGGCCTACCTGCAGTGTCACGGCCTTGTCGCGGGTCAGGATCAGCGCGAAGATGAACTCGTTCCAGGTCAGGATGAAACAGAACACCGAGGCCACGATCACGCCCGGCAGTGCCATCGGCACGATCACGCGGGTGATGATGGCCAGCCGTGATGCGCCATCGATCAGCGCTGCCTCGTCACACTCGATCGGCACAGCATCGAAATAGCCTTTCAGCATCCAGACCGCGAAGGGCGTGACGATGGCTAGGTTGACGATGACAAGACCGGTGCGCGTGTCGAGCAGTCCAAGATCGCGGAACATCAGATAAAACGGCAGGATGATCACGACAGCCGGGATGAACTGCGTCGCCAGCATCAGAA
>JANMIB010000439.1:0-6658 GCA_031375605.1 Allobosea sp.
GCTTTTTATTGGGACGGAGCCTGTCATGGCGAACGTGGTTGTGGTTGGCGCCCAGTGGGGCGACGAAGGCAAGGGCAAGCTGGTCGACTGGCTGTCGAGCCAGGCCGATGTGGTCGTGCGCTTTCAGGGCGGCCACAATGCCGGGCACACGCTGGTCATAGATGGCAAGGTCTACAAGCTGTCGCTGCTGCCTTCGGGCATTGTGCGGCCGGGCAAGCTGTCCGTCATCGGCAACGGCGTGGTGGTTGATCCGTGGCATCTGGTCGAGGAAATCGCCAAGCTGCAGAGCCAGGGTGTCGCCATCAGCCGCGAGAACCTGCGCGTGGCCGACAATGCGACCCTGATCCTGCCGCTGCACCGCGAGCTGGACCATTTCCGCGAGACATCCAATTCCGGCCTCAAGATCGGCACCACAAAGCGCGGCATCGGCCCTGCCTATGAGGACAAGGTCGGACGCCGCGCCATCCGCGTGATCGATCTTGAGGACGAGGTGCTGCTCGAAGCCAAGATCGAGCGGCTCTTGACCCACCACAACGCACTGCGCCGCGGCCTTGGCATTGCCGAAGCGGACGGGGCGCAACTGCTTGCCGAACTGAAGGCCATCGCGCCGAAGATCCTGCCCTATGCGGACACGGTCTGGGCCTTGCTTGATGGCGAGCGGCGGGCCGGAAAGCGTATCCTGTTCGAAGGTGCGCAAGGCGCGCTGCTCGATGTCGACCACGGCACCTATCCGTTCGTGACCTCATCAAACATCGTGGCAGGGCAGGCGGCAACCGGCTCGGGTCTTGGGCCGGGCGCGGTGGGCTATGTGCTGGGGATCGCCAAGGCCTACACGACACGGGTGGGCGAGGGGCCGTTTCCGACCGAACTCGACGACGAGGTCGGCGAACTGATCGGCTCGAAGGGCAAGGAATTCGGCGTGGTCACAGGTCGCAAGCGCCGGTGCGGTTGGTTTGATGCTTGCCTCGTGCGCCAGACGGTGAAAACCTCCGGCATCGACGGCATCGCCCTGACCAAGCTCGATATTCTCGATGGATTTGCCGAGATCAAGGTGTGCGTGCGCTATCTGCTCGATGGCAAGGAAATCGAGACCTTGCCGGCAGGGCAGGCGGCGCAGGCGCGGGTCGAGCCGGTTTATGAAACCATCGAAGGCTGGGAAGGATCCACGGCGGGCGCACGCAGCTGGGGCGAACTGCCCGCGCAGGCCATCAAGTATGTCCGCCGGATCGAGGAACTGATCGGCGCGCCGGTCGCTGTTCTCTCGACGTCACCAGAGCGTGACGACACCATTCTCGTGCGCAATCCGTTCGAGGGTTGACGAACACGGCGTGTTCAGCACAAAGCACAGTCATGGCGGATTTTTACCCTGTTCTGTCTCGCGCTATTGCCAGGCTGACCCAGCAGACACCCGAAGCGCGCCGTGCGATCTATGATCGTGCCGGACAGGTGCTGGTCGCGCAACTACGCTCTGTCGCGCCACCCATGGCGGAAGCTGACATCAGCCGCCAGCGCATGCAGCTTGATGATGTGATCGCGCGGATCGAGCGTGAACAGCAACTGGTGCAAGACGCTCGGCGTGAGGCATTTCCCGAAACCTTGCCCGAGATTGTTCCCGAGATCGTGCCAGCCGCCGTCGTCGGGCCGGAGCCTGAGCCATCTGCAAAGGCTGATGGCGCTGGGAGCGCGGCTGAAGATGAGGCAATCTCTGCCGTGATGCCGGGGGCTGAGGCCACCAAGCCGGAGGCCATCCTGGTTTCGCCGCGCCCTGTCGTGAAGCCACCTGGCGAGCAGACGGCTTACATCCGTGTGGGCGTTGGTAAATCCGGGTCTGAAACGGCTGATGGCGCGGCCCAGCCGGATGTCGGCAGCCAGCCAGATCGACCCCGGCTTGATATTTCGCCTGTGGTCCCCGTTCGCGGCGGCGGCTTGCGCAAGGCGATCGTGGCCAGCGGTGTCCTGCTTGGTGTGGCCGCCATCGCTGCCACAGCCTACTATGTCAATCGCGACAATCTTTCTCAACAGCCTGCTGTGCAAGCGCAAGCGAACCGCCCCGCTCCGCAAGCCGATGGCGCGAAAATCACGGCCCGTGCAGGCGCGGACAGCCCGCAGGTGCCTGCTCCCGTCCAGCCGCAGGCTGGCCCTGTGCCTGGCGGCGCAGGCCAACGGCCCGAGATCGCGGTTGCGCAGCGCGCTGTGCTGTATATCGAGCCAGCCGACCCGAACCAGCCGCCCCGTGCCATTGTCGGGCGCGTGTCTTGGCGCGTCGAGGCCCAGAGTGCTGGGCAAGGACAACAGCTTGAAACCGTCATTCGTGCTGACGTGGAAATTGCCGAAAGCGGCCTCAATCTGGTTTTCACCATACGCCGCAACACCGATGTGGCTTTTCCCGCCTCGCACATTCTCGGGCTGCGCTTCCAGCGTGTGACAGATGATGGCAATGGTGCTGTCAAAGAAGCGGGGGTGCCGCAATTCAAGACAGAGGAAAATGAGCGCGGTGCGCCTTTGTCCGCCATCACCAGCATTCTTGGCGAGAACCTGTTCGTGTCCGCCTTGTCACGGGTGCCGGTCGAGGTGGAGCGGAATGTCGATCTGATCCGCACGCGCAACTGGATCGACATTCCCGTGCGCTTTGCGTCGGGAAAACGTGGCATCATCGCGTTCGAGAAGGGCCTCTCCGGCGATCAGAGGATCGTCGAAGGGTTTAGATCGTGGCAGTGAGACACAGCCTCACGGCTTGCGGCAACAAGCTATAGCCGGACAGTTCAGGCGGCTGATGAAAGCCGTGCGGGAGCCTTTGGTGCTTCGCGGCGTATCAAGGCAGCCTTCACGGCTTCCTGGATCTTCTCGAAGGCACGGACCTCGATCTGGCGCACACGCTCGCGCGACACGCCGAACTCGTCGGACAGTTGCTCAAGCGTGATCGGATCATCCGCAAGGCGTCGTGCCTCAAAGATGCGCCGCTCACGCGGGTTGAGAACACCCAGCGCATCTCGCAGCGCGGCGAGGCGATTGTCGCTTTCCTGGCTTTCGACAAGCCGGACCTCCTGGCTCGACTCGCCATCGACCAGCCAGTCCTGCCACTCGCCTTCGCCCTCTTCGCGCAGGGGTGAGTTGAGCGATGCGTCGCCGCTCAGGCGGCGGTTCATGTCAATGACATCCTGCTCGGGCACGCCAAGCTTTGTGGCGATATGTGTCACCTGTTCGGGGCGCAGATCGCCTTCTTCCAGCGCGGAAATCTTGCTTTTGGCCTTGCGCAGGTTGAAGAACAGCTTCTTCTGGTTGGCGGTCGTGCCCATCTTCACAAGCGACCAGGAGCGCAGGATGTATTCCTGGATCGAGGCCTTGATCCACCACATCGCGTAGGTCGCGAGGCGGAAACCTTTTTCTGGCTCGAAGCGCTTCACCGCCTGCATCAGGCCGACATTGCCCTCTGACACGACTTCGCCGATCGGCAAGCCATAGCCGCGATAGCCCATGGCAATCTTGGCCACGAGGCGAAGATGCGATGTGACAAGCTTGTGGGCCGCGTCCCGGTCATCATGCGCACGCCAGCGCTTGGCCAGCATGTACTCCTGATCGGGCTGCAACATCGGGAACTTGCGAATTTCATCGAGATAGCGCGAAAGACCGCCGTCGGCGGCCATGATCGGCAGATGTGCGGTGGCCATGCCATCCTCCTGTTCAAGCCCCCTGTGATAAGGCAGGCCTTGCACAACGCTTCATGTGAAGCCGCTGCGTCATTTCTTATACTGCGTCAAACCATGGCCGAAAATGGGCAATAGCGCGCACCTGCCTCACAGTTTTGCGAGTGCTTCTTGCAATTTCGCAAAGTCCGCAGGTGGTTCGCTGTCGAATATGAGATGTTTTCCGGTTGCCGGATGTGCGAAACCCAACAGCGCAGCATGCAAAGCCTGCCTGGCGAGGTCTTCCAGGGCTTGCCGCGCAAGGTCTGGCAGCTTGGCCGACTTGCTGGCGAAATGCGCGCCATAGACCCTGTCGCCGAGCAACGGATGGCCGATATGGGCCATGTGAACCCGGATCTGGTGTGTGCGTCCCGTTTCAAGCTGGCAGCGCAGCAGGCTGGCAACCGGCTCCGCAGCGCCCTTTGGCCAGGTTTCCAGAACCTCGAAATGTGTGATGGCCTCGCGCCCTCGCCCTTGCTCGACCACGGCCATCTTCTCGCGGTTGCGGGTGCTGCGCTCGATGGGCGCATCGACCGTCCCAAGGGGCTTGCGCGGCGCGCCCCAGACAATGGCCATGTAGGCGCGCTCCAGAGGGCCGGTGCGGCCATGGTCCGCGAACTGGGCACTCAGGCTGGCATGTGCCTTGTCATTCTTGGCGACGACAAGCAGCCCGCTGGTGTCCTTGTCGAGCCGGTGGACGATGCCGGGCCTGCGCACACCGCCAATGCCCGACAGGCTCGCCCCGCAATGGGCGATCAAAGCGTTGACCAGCGTGCCGTCCTCGTGGCCTGCAGCGGGGTGAACCACGAGCCCGGCGGGTTTGTCGATGACGATGAGATCAGCATCTTCATGCACGATGGTGAGGGGGATGTCCTGGGCAACGGGTTCGGCAGCGACAGGCGCAGGCACCGTGATGGTGACGTTTTGCCCGGCTTTCAGCTTGTGGCCCGCATCATCCGTGATCCGGCCATCGAGGGTCACGTCGCCAGACATGATGAGAGCTTGCAGCCGAGTTCTGCTGAAAGACGGCATCAGCGTCACGAGCCAGCGATCCAGCCGGGTGCCGGCGGCATCTGGCGACGTGACGAAGTTGTGGGTTTCAGCGGCGTGCAAGGTCATGTCTTGGCATGCCATGCGTGGGCAGGAGATGGCAACCTTGGGGGCGGTCAAACGCAGGTCGTCATGTGGCAGTATCCGCCATGGCCCCTCCCAGGAACAGTTGCGCCACGCGCGGATCATTCAGGATGTCGCGTGCCGGACCTTGCATCCTTGCCTGCCCCAGTTCCAGCACCAGCCCTTCATCGGATATTTCCAGGGCAGAGCGGGCATTCTGCTCCACCATCAGGATGGTCACACCCTTGTTGCGCAATTCGGTGAGGATGCCGAAAGTTTCCTGCACGAGAAGCGGTGACAGGCCGATGGACGGCTCGTCGATCAGGATCAGCTTCGGGTCCAGCAGCAGGCCGCGCATGATCTCCAGCTGTTTCTGCTGGCCGCCGGACAAAGTGGACGCCTGCACGTCCGCCTTCAGGCGCAGCGACGGAAAGCGGTCGAGCGCCCTTTCGATCCGGATTGGCATGTCGGTGATGGCCGGGCCTGCCGCCACCGCGCCAAACTCGAGATTGTGGCGCACCGAAAGCTCAGGGAAGATGTTGCGGCCTTGCGGCACATAGACGATGCCTGCTTCCAGCAGCTTGCGCGGCTGCCAGCGGGTGATGTCGGTGCCATCATGGCGGATGGTGCCCGAGGACAGGTTCAGCAGGCCGAAAATAGCCTTGAACACGGTTGATTTGCCAGCGCCGTTCGGCCCGATGATGGTGGTGATGGTCCCGCGCCGGATCTTGAAGCTGACGCCGTTGAGGATCGTGATGCGACCGTAGCCGCCCACCACATTGTCGAGTTCGAGGATATGATCGCTCATCGATGCCTCGCTGCTCGAACAAGGAATAAGGTGTTATTCCCGGCCGGAGCGGTTGCAAACCGCGCAGGGGAAGGGAATCTATCGGTGCCGTCGTGGATCCCCTTCCCGGACCTGCGGTCCGCCGGGGATGACACCGGTTTGGTTGTCGCTTCAATCACGTTCAGTGCCCCAGATAGGCTTCGATGACGGCGGGGTTGGCGCGCACCTCGTCGGGCGTGCCGATGGCGAGCACCTTGCCCTCGGCCATGACCACGACACGGCTGCACAGCGACATGACGAAATCCATGTTGTGCTCGATCACCACGAAGGTCGCGCCCGCCTCTGTGTTCATGGCTTTCAGCCGGTCTTTCAGATCGCCCAGCATGGTGAGGTTGACCCCGCCGGCGGGCTCGTCGAGCAGCACAAGTCGTGGCCCTGCCATGAAGGCCATGGCGGCATCGAGCAGCTTTTGCTGGCCGTAGCTGAGGCCGCCTGCCTTGGCGTCGGCCAGATGCTGCAGCTTGAAGAAAGCGATCATGCGGTTGGCCTGGGATGTCAGGCCCGCATCACGCGCCCCAAACAAGCGGCTGACCATGGTGCCCTGATGCTCCTGCCCTGCAAGAATGAGGTTTTCGCGCACCGACAGTTCGGGGAAAACCTGCAGCAGCTGGAAGGTGCGGCTGACGCCCTTGCGGTTCATCTGTTCGGGCGTCATGCCCGTCACATCGACGCCATCCAGTTTCACACTGCCTGCTGTGGGCGAGAGCTGGCCAAGGATGCAGTTGAACAGCGTGGACTTGCCGCAGCCGTTCGGCCCGATGATGCCGAGGATTTCGCCCTCGTTCACCGAGAAGCTGACACCGTCGACCGCCGCGATGCCGCCAAAGTGCTTCTTGACGTCCTGAACCTCCAGAACCCTCTTCATGGCGCATCTCCCTTGAGGGGATGATGTGGGCTCGCGGGTTTGCGCGTCACGGCGAGCCAGCCGCGCTCGAACAGCCCCAGGATGCCTTGCGGGCAGGCAATCAGCAGCGCAACCACGATGGCTGCGAAGATGATCAGATACAGCCCGCCG
>JANMIB010000442.1:0-2806 GCA_031375605.1 Allobosea sp.
CGGCGGGCAATGCGATCTCGATGGCAAAGACCGATCCTTTGCCGAGTTTTGAACGCACATGCACCTTGTAGCCCATCAGTGAAACGAGCCGCTGGACAATGGCAAGGCCCAAGCCCAAGCCACGACTGCGTTCACGGGCGGCGTTGTCGAGTTGGTGGTATTCCTCGAAGATGGTTTGCAGTTCAGCTTCCGGTATTCCGATACCGGTGTCCCAGATTTCGATGCTCAGAACCCCTGCCCTGTGCCTGCACCCCATCAGAACCTTGCCCGAACGGGTGTACTTGATCGCATTGGTCAGCAGGTTGCGCAGCATCTGCTCCAGAAGGCGCGGATCCGTGTGGATCACATGGCGGCAGGATACCACCTTGAGCACCAGCGTTTTCGCCTGCGCGTGGTAGGAAAATTCCTCCCGCAACTGTTCGAACAGGTCGCCCAACTGGAAGCTGACGATCTCCGCCCGGACAACACCGGCCTCGATCTGGTTGATGTCCAGCAGCGCGTTCAGCATGCCCGACATGGCATGCGTGGTGTCATCGAGCCGCTTGACCAGCTTTTGCGCCTTTTCGCCCTCCACCGTTCTGGCGAGCAGGCCCTGCACGAAGGCGATGGTCTGGAGCGGCTGGCGCAGATCGTGGCTGGCCGCAGCCAAAAAGCGCGACTTGGCGCGATTGGCCTGCTCGGCTTCCAATTTTGCGAGTTCGAGGGCCTTCCTGATGCGCTTGCGCTCGCTGATGTCGGTGAACGTGATGACCACACCTTCGACGCGGTCTTCATGGTTGCGGTACGGCAGGATGCGGCGGATGAACCAGGTGTCCACGTTGGTCTCGATCTCCCGGTCGATGGCGTCGAGGGATTTCACGACCGCGCGGGCGTCAGTGGAGAGCTGCGTGTCGCTGGCCAGTGAATGCAGGTCTGCCAGTGGCCTGCCCACATCGCCGGGAATGACATTGAACAGCGATTTGGTCGCTGGTGTGAAGAAGCGGATGTTGAGGTCGAGGTCAAGAAACAGCGTCGCCACGTCGGTGCTGTAGAGCACGTTCTGTAGATCGTTGGACAAGGTGCGTTGCCGGTCCAGCGTCTCCTGAAGCTGGCTGTTCAGGGCTGTCAGCTCCTCGTTGAGCGACTGCAATTCCTCTTTCGAGGTCAAAAGCTCCTCATTGGTGGATTGGAACTCCTCGTTGACCGACATGGCCTCCTCATTGACGGCCTTCTGCTCCTCGCTGGACAGCTCCAGATTGCGGATGGCGGCATGCAGTTCGGTCCGTGTGGTGTCCAGTTCCTGCTCAAGGTCATCGATGTGAGCACGATCACCTGATGCAACGTCCCCACCAGATTTTCGCGTCGGTTTATGTTTGCTGGTCGTCAGGCTGCGTGTGTCCGCGTCTTCCAGAAATCCAACGAGCAGCAATTCTTCGCCGTCATGCGTGAAGGCGTGAACCTCAATGGTGCAGTCGATGTCCTTGCCCGATGGATTGATGGCCGCCACGCTGACGGTGATGCGGGGACGCTCAAGGCTGGCCTGCTGAATGGCTGCCCTGAGCTTGACCCGTACCTCCGGCTGAACCATGCCGAGAAGGTCATTGGTCGGAAGGCCTTCCGCGTGGTGCAGATACCGATCAGTGGGGCCGAGAAAATAAAGACACTCCATCTTGCGGTTGATCAGCACAAGCGCCGGGGCATAGGTCTTGATCGCCATGCGCCTGGCCAGTTCGGCCAACGCGGTCTGGCGCGATGGAGCGGCGACGGGGGGACCGGAATGAGCGACCACGCGGCTGTCAACCTTGCCAAGCGCAAAGCCGATGGCACCTGAACGAGCCCGCCCGATCTGGCGATAGAGCCGGGCAGGCTTTGCAACAACCTCGAAGCGGCCTTCTATCTGACTGACAGTTTCCGAACTGCCGAGCAACAACAGGCCATCAGGCCGGAGCGCGAAGTGAAACAGCGCCATGACTTTCGCCTGTGCTTCCGGGCCGAGGTAAATCAGAAGGTTGCGGCACGAAATCAGGTCGATCCGCGAGAATGGTGGGTCTGACAGCACATCCTGCACGGTGAAGACGATACAAGATCGCAGATCAGGCGAGACCTTGTAACCTTTCTTCTCCTTCGAGAAGAACCGCGCGAGGCGCTCTTCCGAGACCTCCGCCGCTATGGTGGCGGGATAAAGCCCCTCACGCGCCAGCGCGACAGCCTCGGCATCGACATCGGATGCGAAGATCTGGAGTTTGACATTGCGTCTCGAACTGGTGATTTCTTCCCGCAGCAACATGGCCAGCGAATAGGTTTCTTCCCCGCTGCTGCAACCGGCAACCCAGACGCGGAGGGGCTGATCACCTGTGTGATCGCGGACCAGCGCAGGCAAGGCGGTCTTGGCCAGATAGTCGAAGACCTTTGGATCACGAAAGAAGCTCGTGACGTTGATCAGAAGATCCTTGGCGAGCAGCTCCAGTTCAGCCTGGTTCGTGCCGAGCAGTGCCAGATACGCGGCCATATCCGTCATGTGACCAGCACTCATCGCCATGCGCCGCTCGATACGGCGTTTCAGCGTGCCCGGCTTGTAAAGCGTGAAGTCATGAGCCGTCCGGGCACGCAGCAGGTTGATGACGGCACCCAGATCATCGACATCCTGGCCGTCGGGACCAAGGCTCCCGCGCGCCGGTTCATGTCCCAGCGGGCCACCTGCCAGCGGTTCACCTGCCGGCTGGTCACGGTGTCTCATCAAGATGGCAGGGATCGCGGCAACCTTGAGGGTGTGGTCGACAACGCCGGCAAGGACCGCGCTGCGCGGCATCCCATCATATTCCGCCTC
>JANMIB010000464.1:0-15924 GCA_031375605.1 Allobosea sp.
GTCATCCTTGGCGGCGGCCCCAACCGCATCGGCCAGGGCATCGAATTCGACTACTGTTGCTGCCACGCCTGCTATGCCCTGACCGCAGCCGGTTATGAAACCATCATGATCAACTGCAACCCCGAAACCGTCTCCACCGACTACGACACCTCCGACCGCCTCTACTTCGAACCCCTCACCCTCGAACACGTCCTCGAAATCCTCCGCGTCGAACAGGACAACGGCACCCTCCACGGCGTGATCGTGCAGCTCGGCGGCCAGACCCCCCTGAAACTCGCGCAAGCGCTGGCCAACGAGGGCATCCCGATCCTCGGCACCACGCCGGACGCCATCGATCTGGCTGAGGACCGCGACCGCTTCAAGCGCCTGCTCGACAAGCTGGGCCTGAAGCAGCCGATGAACGGCATCGCCTATTCGGTCGAGCAGAGCCGCATGATCGCGGGCGAGCTGGGCCTGCCCTTCGTGGTGCGCCCGTCCTATGTGCTGGGTGGCCGCGCGATGGCGATCATCCGCGACCAGACCCAGTTCGAGGACTATCTGCTCGGCACCTTGCCGTCCCTGATCCCGTCGGAGGTCAAGGCCAAATACCCGAACGACAAGACCGGCCAGATCAACATGGTGCTGGGCAAGAACCCGCTGCTGTTCGACCGCTACCTGTCCGATGCCATCGAGATCGATGTCGATTGCCTTGCCGACGGCAAGACCGTCTACATCGCCGGCATCATGGAGCATATCGAGGAGGCGGGCATCCATTCGGGCGATTCAGCCTGTTCGCTGCCGCCCCGCTCGCTGTCACCGGACATGCTGGCAGAGCTTGAGCGGCAGACCAGGGCCTTGGCCCTCGGCCTCAATGTGGGCGGGCTGATGAATGTGCAGTACGCCATCAAGGATGATGTGATCTACGTGCTGGAGGTGAACCCCCGCGCCTCGCGCACGGTGCCCTTCGTGGCCAAGGTCATCGGCGAGCCCATCGCCAAGATCGCGGCACGCGTGATGGCGGGCGAACCCCTTGCATCGTTTGGTCTGAAGCCGAAGGTTCTGAACCATGTCGGTGTCAAGGAAGCCGTGTTCCCGTTCGCCCGCTTCCCCGGTGTCGATGTGCTGCTTGGCCCCGAGATGCGCTCGACCGGCGAGGTGATCGGGCTTGACCGCTCGTTCGATGTCGCCTTTGCCAAGAGCCAGCTTGGGGCAGGTTCCAAGGTGCCGACATCTGGCACCATCTTCATCTCGGTGCGTGATGCGGACAAGCCACGCATCCTTGCCACCGCCCGGATGCTGGAAGGGCTTGGCTACAGGATCAGCGCCACCGCAGGCACGTGGCGCTACCTGAAGGAGAAGGGTCTGTCGCCAGTCCGCGTCAACAAGGTGCTGGAAGGCCGTCCCCACATTGTCGACGCCATCAAGAACAACGAGATCGCGCTGGTGATGAACACCACCGAAGGGCCGAAAGCCCTTGCGGACTCCCGCTCACTTCGCCGCAACGCCCTCTTGCACAAGGTGCCTTATTATACCACCTTGGCAGGAGCGATCGCAGCAGCGGAGGGCATGAGGGCCTACCGGAGCGGCGATCTCGAAGTGCGGTCTCTCCAGTCGTATTTCGGCACGGCTGCCTGAACAAGCCGGGGGCGACACAGTCTGCTTCAACACCAAGACCGGCAGGCGGGAACACCCCCGCATGCCGCACCATCCTGTTGACGAAAAGAGGAGACCGCTCATGGAGCGCGTTCCCATCACGATAGCTGGCTTTGCCGCGCTCGAAGCCGAGATCAAGGAGCGCCAGCAAGTGCTGCGCCAGCGCATCATCCTTGCGATTGCCGAGGCGCGCGCCCACGGCGACCTTTCCGAAAATGCCGAGTATCATTCGGCCAAGGAACAGCAATCGCTGAACGAGGGCCGTATTCTGGAACTTGAGTCCATGATCGGCCGCGCCGAGGTGATCGACATTTCCAAGATGAGCGGCGACCGCATCAAGTTTGGCGCAACGGTGAAGCTGGTCGACGAGGACACCGAGGAAGAGCGGACCTACATGATCGTCGGCGAACCTGAAGCGGATGTCCGCTCGGGCCGCCTGTCCATCGGCTCGCCCATCGCGCGCGCCCTGATCGGCAAGAGCGTCGGTGACACCGTGCAAGTCACGACACCCGGCGGCGGCAAGAGCTATGAAGTGATCGGCGTCAGGTTCGGCTGACCCCACGCTTCATTGTTTTGCCACAGACAAGGCTCAATTCTGGTCTCGAACATGAAGGTGATCGCGATGTCAGATGCAATGTCCCCAGCCAGCCTTTCACGGCGCTCGCTCCTGGGCTTGGCAGCGGGAACATCCGTGCTGGCGATCACGGGCCGCGCCCAAGCCCAGACCCAAGTCCAGGCAGCAGCCTATTCGCGCGTGTCTGCCGATGTCGCCACGCTGCGCGAGGCGGGTCTCGGGCGCTATGCCGAATTCGTGCGGGTCAATCTGGATTCGGCCCTGCAAAGTGCTTTTGCGGGCCGCACGGGTGTTCGGGGCGCGCCTGCACTGGTCGTCAAACTGAGCGGCGTGCAACTCAGCGCCTATGCAGGTGGAGGCTTTGGCGGCTTTGACAGCGCCAGTTCCGACTTCATGACCGGCGAGGCTTTTGTCCTGACAGGCGGCTCGGTATCCCGCCGTTATCCGCAGGTGATCAGCTCGCCAGCAGGTCCTGGTGGCTCATGGGCCGATGAAGGTGGCGAACAGCGCCGAACAGCCGTTCTGTGCCAGAACTACGCCGCGTGGCTGGCGCGCGCGCTCTGACCAGTCCACCCGAACCTGAAGCGATGACATGATCCTGCGCAACATCATCGTGCCCTTGCTGGCGATACTTGGCTCGCTCAGTGCGGCGGCACAGACAGCCTCGCCAGTGCCTCCACCCGTGCGCATCACCTCGTCAGCAGGCACGTTGCTGGTCGAGACCGTGGCGACGGGCCTCGAAAACCCTTGGTCGCTGGCTTTTCTGCCTGATGGCCGGATGCTGGTGACAGAGCGGCCAGGTCGGCTCAGGCTGATTGCAGCCGATGGCAAGGTCAGCCCGCCGCTGGGAGGCCTGCCGCGTATTGCCGCGCGTGGCCAGGGCGGCCTGCTTGATGTCGTGCCTGATCCGGATTTCCGCAACAACCGCATGATCTATGTCTCGTTTGCCGAACCGCGCGAGAACAATGGCGCTGCAACCGCGGTCGCCCGCGCCACGCTGAATGCGGCGGAAACAGCGATTGTCGGCACGACCGTGATCTTCCAGCAGCAGCCAGCCGGAACGACCACACGGCATTTCGGCTCGCGGCTGGTCTTCGGGCGCGATGGCAACCTGTTCGTGACGACAGGTGATCGCGGCAACATGGAGATGAGCGCGCAGGACCGCGCGACACTGGTCGGCAAGATCATCCGCATCAAACCCGATGGCTCGGTGCCGGCAGACAATCCCTTCGTGGGCCAGCCGGGTGTGCGCCCGGAAATCTGGTCCATTGGCCATCGCAATGCACAAGGTGCCGCACTGCATCCTGAAACCGGCGCTTTATGGACCATGGAGCATGGCGCAAGGGGTGGCGACGAGGTCAATCTGGTCCGGAAGGGCCTGAATTACGGCTGGCCGGTGATCAGCTACGGAGTGGAGTATTCTGGTCGCAAGATCGGCGAAGGCCAGACAAAACCAGACATGGAGCAGCCCGTCCACTACTGGGATCCGTCGATCTCGCCATCTGGCGCCATGTTCTACACCGGCACCCGCCTGCCCGGATGGACTGGCAGTCTGTTTGCAGGCGCGCTTTCCGGCGAAATGCTGGTTCGCCTGACCTTGTCGGGTGAGAAAGTCATCAGCGAGGAGAGGCTTCTCACCGGCCTCAACGAGCGCATCCGCGACGTGCGGCAAGGGCCTGACGGCCTGATCTACCTGCTCACCGACAACACAAACGGACGTATCCTCAGGCTTCGTCCTGCGGGATAGCGTGCGCATGATTGCAATCGTCGTGAAGCAATCCATGCCAAACCCACACATCCTCATCCAGAGCCCGTCGAAGGACGAGTTCCAGAGGCCTACATATCTGAATCTCCTCCTTCGACGGGCTCACGATGAGGAGTTAGGGTGGTTGTGAGGCTGTATTGTTGCGGCGCCCAGGAATGACGCATGTGCGAAGCGGTCCACCCTCGACAAAGCGCGCTCAGTGCTGTACCGCGCAAGCTCAACTGAAAACAGCGTTCTCGAAACGCCCGCGCACAAGCGCGAAATCTGGAGATTGACATGAACATCATCGAACAGCTCAACAAGGAGATGGTCGCCAAGCTCAGCGAAGGCAAGACCATCCCTGAGTTCCAGCCCGGCGACACCGTGCAGGTCAACGTCAAGGTCAAGGAAGGCGAACGCAGCCGCGTCCAGGCCTATGAAGGCGTCTGCATCGCGCGCAATGGCGGCGGCTTTGACCAGTTCTTCACAGTGCGCAAGATTTCCTACGGCGAAGGCGTCGAGCGCGTGTTTCCGCTCTACTCGCCCATGATCGACAGCATCAAGGTGATCCGCAAGGGCAAGGTGCGCCGCGCCAAGCTGTATTACCTGCGTGACCGCCGCGGCAAGTCGGCCCGTATCGCCGAGCGTGTCGAGCCCCGCAAGGATGCGAAGGCCTGATCTCAAGGACATATTCATTAGAACGCCGTCCTTCGGGACGGCGTTTTTGTTTGCCGGCCTGCCTGATCACATCTGCGAGGGATATGCCCTGACGGCTTGCGTGCATACCGCATCGAGATAGTTTGACACGACAGGAGACCAGCCCATGCCGCCGATCACGCAAGACATCATCGATCTGTATGACCGCTTCACCCACGGTGCGATGTCGCGGCGTGATTTCATGGAGCGGCTGGCAGGGGTCGCGGGCGGCGCGGCGGCAGCCACGGCGATCCTGCCGCTCCTGCAGAACAACTACGCCAGCGCGCAGATCGTGCCCGAGAACGACCCGCGCCTGAAGATCGAGACGCTGCAATACGAGATCGGCGATGCCATGATGCAGGGCCTGCTGGCGCGGCCCGTGGCAGGCGGCAAGCGCCCCGGCATCGTCGTGATCCACGAGAATCGCGGCCTCAACCCGCATATCCGCGATGTGACGCGCCGCTTCGCGCTGGAGGGTTTTCTCAGCTACGGCATCGATGCTCTGACCCCGGAAGGCGGCACTCCGACCGACGAGGACAAGGCGCGCGACATGATCGGCACCGTGCCGCCAGAGCGTGCTGCTGCCCGGCTCGCCGCAGGTGTCGCGGCATTGGCCCGCCACCCTGAATGCAACGGCAAGGTCGGCACAGTGGGCTATTGCTGGGGCGGCGGCATGGTCAACCGCCTCGCAGTGCTCAACCCGCCGGGCCTTGGCGCAGGGGTTGCCTATTACGGCTCGCAGGTGCCCGCCGATCAGGTGGAACGCATCAGGACGCCGCTCATGCTGCAATATGCCGGCAATGACGAGCGCATCAATGCGGGCATCCCGGCCTACAGGGCAGCCCTCGAATGGGCCAAGAAGGACTTTGAGATCCACGTTTACGACGGCGCGCAGCACGCCTTCAACAATGACACCAATGCCGCCCGCTACGACAAGGCTGTCGCGGACCTGGCACTGTCACGCACGCTGGCTTTTTTCAGGAAGCATCTGGTGTGAGGGGCAGCAACCTCCCCGTCATGCTCGGGCTTGTCCCGAGTACCCACGTCTTGCGGTGGTCGTATTGAAGGCGTGGGTCCTCGGAACAAGTCCGAGGATGACGGATCTGTCCACCTCACCTCAAGCTGGAACAGAACCGCTGTATCCGCTGGCAGGCATCCTCGAGCTTGGCGTCCGATGTCGCATACGAGATGCGGAAGTTTGGCCCCAGACCGAAGGATGAGCCGTGGACGGCAGCGACGGCTTCGGTCTCAAGCAGCGCCTGCACGAAATCATCGTCGGTCTTGAGCACCTTGCCTTCCGGCGTCGTCTTGCCGATCAACTCGGCCACACTCGGATAGACATAGAACGCGCCTTCCGGCACCGGGCACTTGAGGCCCTTGGTCTGGTTCAACATCGAGACAACGAGGTCGCGGCGGCGCTCAAAAGCGGCACGGAACACGGGCAGGTGCTCCTGGCTGCCATCCAACGCCTCCACAGCGGCCCATTGCGCAATCGAGCACGCGGCGGATGTCTGCTGGCCCTGAACCATGTCCATGGCGTCCATCAGGTGCTTGGGGCCAGCGGCGTAACCGATGCTCCAGCCGGTCATGGCATAGGCCTTCGACACACCATTCATGGTCAAAGTCCGCTCATAAAGGCGCGGCTCGACCTCGACCGGCGTACAGAACTTGAAATCGCCATAGGTCAGATGCTCGTACATGTCATCGGTGAGAACCCAGACATGAGGGTACTTCATCAGCACATCGGTCAGCGCCTTCATCTCGGCCCAGCTATAGGCAGCGCCAGATGGGTTGGAGGGTGAATTCAGGATCACCCACTTGGTCCTGGGCGTGATGGCCCGATCAAGATCAGCAGGCTGCAACTTGAAACTGTGCTCGATGCCAGCCTCGACGAACACCGGGGTGCCGCCGCACAAGGCCACCATTTCCGGATAGCTCACCCAGTATGGCGCAATACAGATGACCTCGTCGCCAGGGTTCAGCGTGGCCAGTAGCGCGTTGTAGATGACATGCTTGCCCCCGGTGGACACAATGGTCTGGTTCCACTTGTAGTCGAGGTTGTTCTCGCGCTTGAACTTCTTGGCAATCGCCTCGCGCAGCGGCTGGATGCCGGACACAGGCACATACTTGGTCTCGCCGCGGCGGATGGCATCAATGGCGGCATTCTTGATGTTGTCCGGCGTGTCGAAATCAGGCTCGCCAACCGACAACGAGATCACGTCGCGGCCTGCCGCTTTCAGATCGCGCGCCTTCTGCGTGATGACGATGGTGGCGGAAGGCTTCACGCGGGTCAGGCAGTCGGCAAGAAAGGCCATGGGATCACGGGCTCCGGTGTGTCAGGCGCGGCTGCGCGCAAGTTGTTTAGTGGCCCCAGTGCGTTGCGGCAAGCGCAACGCGGTGATTGTTGGATGCACAAAACGTGATGGTTCAATTCAATGCGCATGCGCACCGGCAGGAGCGCGTGCACCAATCGGCGCAACACGGTACTCGACCTCCACGGTCCCAGCCTTCTCGAACACAAGCGTGCCCTTGATCGGCTGGCCTTCGCGCACCTGGCCCGAGAGGTCCAGGAACATGACGTGGAAGCCGCCAGGCTTGAACTCGATCTTCGCACCGGGCGCAATTTCAAGGCCCTTCGACAGCTCGCGCATGGTCATGACACCGTTGGTGACGGCCATTTCATGCACCTCGAACCGCCCAGCCAGCGGAAAGCTGCCACCAACCAGCCTGTCCGGCGTGGTGCCGGTGTTGGTGATGGTCATGAAACCGCCAGCCACCCTTGCCCCGGCAGGCGTGGCGCGGGTCCAGGGAGCCACGATCTCGAGATTGCCGGCCTTCACGGTCGTGGGGGCAGCGCTGTGGCTGTGCTGGGCTTTGATGATGTCAACGCCCATGCTGCCATGCTCTTCGCAGGCACAGGCAGGGTTGGACACGAGCGGCAATGCCGCAATGAGGGCGGCGGCAAACAAGCGGAACATGGTGCGATCCTTCGCAATCTGATGAGACGGGTGATGTGTCCAGTCAGATCAGTGCGGGCGGACCTCGCGGCGGCGGCGGAGCAGACACCGGTGCGATACGGTGCCCTGCATTGCTGATGGCTGTGCCCGTCACTTTGGCAAACAGGCCGGGCTGGTCGATTGTTGAACCAACCACGGGCATGCCTGGCATGGCGTTCGCCAGAACCAGCACGCAATGCTCGATGCAGGCGGGCTTGCCCGGTGTCGGTTCTTGTGTGTCGTGTGCAACGGAATTGCTGGTGCCGTGGATCGTGCAGATGACGCCAAGCTGCGCCGCGATGCGGGCTTCAGACGCATGGGTGCCTGATGCCATGGCCCCGAGCAAGCCGTTCAACATCAGCATGTAGGCCAGCGAAACCATCGCCAGACGGCGCGTGAGGCTGCGGGGATTGGCGCGCGGAAACATGTCATGGATTTACCGGTCGCGATGCAGCGGGTCAACGCGGCATCATGGAACCCAGTGTCATGACCGGCCATGGCATTGATGGGGCTGACACTGAAGAGGATCGCCAACCTCGAATCTGCTAACAGGACCGCATGTCGAACTTCTCGCCCCAACAGGATGCCGCACTCACTGCCGTTGCGCGCTGGCTCAAATCACGCCCCGGCGTCAATGGCCACCCGCAGGTGTTCCGCCTGTTTGGCTATGCCGGCACGGGCAAGACCACGCTGGCACGCCATCTGGCCGAAGCGGTTGATGGCAAAGTGACGTATGCCGCCTTCACCGGAAAGGCGGCGCTCGTGCTGCGCTCCAAGGGTTGCGATGGCGCGAGCACGATCCATTCGCTGATCTACCGTTCGCGCGGCGAGAACGAGGAAGCCCCCACCTTCGTGCTCAACCCCGACGGCGCGGCCTCCAAGGCCAAGCTGATCACGATCGACGAGTGCTCCATGGTGGATGAGGAACTGGGCCGCGACCTGCTGTCCTTCGGCGTGCCGGTGCTGGTGCTGGGCGATCCGGCGCAGTTGCCCCCGGTGAAAGGCGGCGGTTTCTTCACCGAGGCCGAACCTGACGCGATGCTCACCGAAATCCACCGGCAGGAAGCTGATGACCCCATCGTGCATCTGGCCATGGCCGTGCGCGAGGGCGGCAGGCTGAGCGTCGGCGATCACGGAACCAGCCGCGTCATCCGCCGCGATGCCGTTGATCGCGAGGCTGTGCTGGAAGCCGATCAGGTTCTGGTGGGGCTGAACAAGACAAGGCGGCTTTACAACACCCGCCTGCGCGAACTGCTGGGCCGCACCTCGAACATGCCGGTGGCAGGCGACAAGCTGGTCTGCCTGCGCAATGACCGCAAGAAAGGCCTGCTCAATGGCGGCCTCTGGACCATCGCAGAGCTGAAAACCTCGAAATCACAACTTGTGACGATGCGCATCACGCCCGAGGAAGACCCCTCTGCCAAACCGGTCAAGGTCTCGGTGTTCCCGAACTATTTCGAGGGAACGGAAGACACCCTGCCCTACGAACTGCGCCGCCATGGCGATGAATTCGACTACGGCTACGCGCTCACGGTGCACAAGGCGCAGGGCTCGCAATGGGACAATGTCTACCTGTTCGACGAGTCCTATGCCTTCCGGGAGCACCGCGCGCGCTGGCTCTACACAGCGCTGACGCGGGCGGCGAAGCAGGTGACGGTGGTGGTGTGAGCCATCGTCATTCCGGGGCGTGCGCAGCGCGAGCCCGGAAGCCCTCACCTTCGACCTCCCGCTTGATGGGTTCCGGGCTCCGCTGCGCGGCCCCGGAATGATGCGAGTGTATACCCTTCAAATCCGCTGCGCCGTGCGGCCGATGGCGAGGATGGGGCCAGTTGGCCGCCCGATGGGCGAGCCGCCTGCCGGTTCCAGTGTGATCTCGAACAGCTGATTGGCGCCAAGCGGCAGGTTGTCGAGCTTGAGCCTCGATGATGCCATTGCCTGCAACAAACCGACAGAGCGCGGGCCGACCTGGCGATCCCACAAGGTCCAGACCTCGAGCACCTTGCCAGCCGGCACGGTGAAGGTGGTCAGCGGCACAAGTTCGGTGCGCCCGTCGGCAAAGGCATTGATGACCGCCGCAGTCTGGTTGTCAGGCGTCTGCAGGATCGCCACCAGCACGGGAGCAGAGCGGGCCTGCTGCAGTTGCGAGCCCAGCCCCATGGTGATGATGATGGCCGCTGCTGTGGCAACAAGGCCGCCAATGCGCCAGAAACCAAGATTGTTCCAGATCCAGCCGGCCAGACGCCGCCGCGAATCCGCTGCAGCTTCACCGCTGCTGATGGGCAGACGCCCCGCATCGCGCAACTCGCGTGAGCGGGATGTCTCCAGCGAAGGGGCATCATCGGCCAACTGGTCGCCAACCACCTGGCCATCGGCCAGTCTGGCCTCGATCCGGCTCCACAGGTCAGGCGGCAGTGTGGCCATCGGCGTTGTCCTGTCAAAGCCCGAGAAATGCCGACGCCAGCGTTCGACCTCGGCGGCAAAATGCACATCTCTCGCGGCCAGCTCGGTCGCCTGATCGGCCTCGGTTGTGGAGAGCAGCCCGAGTGCAAACTCTGCGGCCAACGCCTGCAGATGCTGCGGCACGGGCATGGCTGATGGCGGGGAACCCGTGGTCATTGCAGGCACTCCCGAAGCGTCAGCAAGCTGCGGCGCAGCCAGGATTTGATGGTGCCCAGCGGAATGCCGAGCTTGCCTGCCAACTCGCCGTGGCTGAGGCCATGAACATAGGTCAGCGCGATCGCCATGCGGCGCTTGGGTTCGAGCTTTTCCAGGCAATGCTTCAGCGCTTCGGCATCTGACAGGCGCGCAATCGTCTCTTCGGGATTTTCACGCTCGTCGGCGATTTCCTCGCCGATCGGCATGTCCGTCGGTTCGGCGCGCGATTCTGTCCTGAGGATTGTCAGGGCGCGGTTTCGCAAAACCGTGTAGAGCCACGTCGTACCGGAGCCCTTGGCCGGATCGAACTTGTCGGCATTGCGCCAGACCAGCACAAAGGCGTCCTGAACCGCATCTTCAGCCAGCGAACGACGCTTCAGGATGCGCAACGCCACGCCGAGCATGCGCGCGCCTTCCTTCGCATAGATCGCGTTCAGCGCACTCTTGTCGCCCGCCGCACACAACGCCAGTGATTGTTCCAGATCCGAAGCCATCGGGATCCTCCTTGTCCATCCTGAATAGCCTCACATGCGTGCGCTCACAACGCATGGACAGAGCATTGCGCACAAAAGTGGGGACCGGTTTTGTGAATACGCAATGCTCTTACTTA
The DNA here is from genome assembly GCA_031375605.1 of Allobosea sp. GTDB lineage: Bacteria > Pseudomonadota > Alphaproteobacteria > Rhizobiales > Beijerinckiaceae > Allobosea. The sequence continues at coordinate 10,908 of JANMIB010000464.1, forward strand.
CTGTGATCGATCATCTTTCCGCATTGAGATGGTTTCCATCTCTATGCGCGATGGTCGACGGGTGAACGATGGTTACTTGCAGTTTCGCCGCGCAGATGCGGCCAGCCTGCAATGGCCTGATCACGTTTATTTGAACGGTTCGGCCTGCATCCGCACTCCGGGCAAGCCAGGTAACCGCTGCGTGGCCCGATGATACCGCCGCACATTTTCATGATCGCAACCCTACTTGGGAGAACTCACATGACCCGCACGTTCCGTTCCGCATCTCTTGTCGCTGCAACTCTGGCAGCAGCCCTCCTCTCCACAGCTTCATTCGCTGGCAATTTCGTGACACTCAGCGAAGACCAGACCCTCCAAATGTTCGATTCAAAGGCCCGCAAGGTCACGGCCACGATGATGGTCAAGGGCTTGACAGCTCCCCTCGCCGGTATCGACATCCGCCCCGCCGACGGCATGCTTTATGGCCTTCAGCGTGATGGCCAGATCGTCACCATCGACATGAAGACCGGCCAGTCCATGATGAAGTCGAAACTCGACCAGGCACTGCCGGCCAACATCGCACTCACGGTAGATTTCAACCCTGTCGCAGACCGCATGCGCGTTGTCGGCGCTGACGGCATCAACCTGCGCATCAATGTCGATGACGGAAAGACCACGGTGGATGGCCGCCTGAAGTTTGCCGAAACCGATGCCAACAAGGCAGCCGCACCCTTCATCCTGGCCGGTGCCTACTCCAACAAGTTCAAGGGCACCAAGGAAACTGCACTTTACGAAATCGATGCCAGCATCGGTGTGATGGTCAAGCAGGCACCGCCAAATGACGGCATCCTGTCGACGCTGGGTGCCATCGGCTCCAAGCCAAAAGCCATTGCCTTCAACATCGAAAGCGACGGCAAGGGCGGCAACACCGGCTGGCTGCTGGCTGACGGAACCCTCAGCATGATCGACATCACCAACGGCCAGACCAAGGCTGTCGGCGCTGTCGCCGGCCTCAAGGGCGCCGTGCGCGACATCGCTGTCCTGCCGGCCATGTGACCTGCATTTAATATCGCCTGATCTTGCGCTCGAAACCGTGTGATCTGCCCATGATGTGACTGGGTCTCTCATCTTGGGCCGAGGATGGCCGCTAGTCCCCCTCGGACTGGCGGCCGTTTTCGTGCCATCATGACGCCGAACATGACCGATTTGTCATGGTTCACTCACCGTTCAGTAACAGGGGCATCAACATAATCTCCTGATGTTGAATCAGGGGATGCGCGATGACCACAAATCCCGCACTGACGTTTCAGGCCATCCACCGCTTCGGCCTCGGGGCACGCCCAGGTGATCTGGCCAGGATCGGTGCGAACGCACGCGATCTGTTCCGTGCCGAGGTCGATGGCAAGCAGATGGCGGCGCTCACCGGCCTGACATTTGCCAGCATCAATGAAGCTGCGCCTGCCTTGCGTGATTTCACCGAAAAGGAGCGCATGCAGCGCGAAAGCCGCCGTGCTGCGGTGGTCGCAGCTACACCGAACCAACCCGGACCTGCGCAACCTGCACCTGCTCAAACACCGCCTGCACAACCCGAACAGATGATGGGCGGCCAGCCAGCCATGGGGCCGCCAGCGCCGCCTCAGCCCGCGGCACAGCAGCGGCAGCCACCACCCGAGCCACCCCTGCCGCAGCGAACCTATCGCGAAGAGGCCAGAGCGCGCTTCCACGCCATGCTTGAGCCGCTCGGCGGCTACTCGGAACGCCTTGTGGCCTTCTGGTCGAACCACTTTGCGGTTTCGGTCAACAAGGGCAATCCGGTCCGGACCCTCGCGGGATTGCTGGAGCGCGAAGCCATCCGCCCGCATGTCTATGGCCGCTTCGCAGACATGCTGCTGGCAGTCGAGAGCCATCCGGCCATGATCTACTTTCTGGACAACCAGCAGTCGATCGGCCCTACCTCGCGGGCGGGGAGCCGGCGAGGCCGTGGGCTCAATGAAAATCTTGCACGCGAAATCCTCGAACTGCACACGCTCGGCGTGGCGGGCGGCTACACGCAAGGCGACGTGACAGCGCTTGCCAACGTGATCACAGGCTGGTCGCTGACACCGGGAAACGCCACGGATGGCCTGCCCGGCACATTCCGCTTCAATGCCAACATGCACGAACCCGGCGCTCACACGGTTCTGGGCAAGACCTATGCCGATGATGGCTTCGAGCAGGGCAGGAAGGTGCTGGCTGACATTGCCAGCCACCCCTCCACCGCCCAGCACATCGCACGCAAGCTCACACGGCATTTCGTTGCGGATGAGCCACCAGCCTCAATGGTGGCGCGCATTGCCAAGGTGTTTCGCGACACCGATGGCGATCTGCAGGCTGTCTCACGGGCCGTCCTTGAATCGCCCGAGGCCTGGAGCGCGCCGCTGACCAAGATGCGCAGCCCGCAAGAGTTTCTTCTGGCCAGCGCGCGGGCGCTGGGCCGCAAGCCGGACTTTGGCCAGATATTGCAGCCGCTGAACGCCATGGGCCATCCGCTCTGGCAACCCGGCAGCCCGAATGGCTTTCCTGACACCAATGCTGCCTGGGCCTCGCCCGAGGGGTTGAAGACCCGGCTCGATGTGGCCGCTTCCATCTCCAGGCAGAGCGCCAATGCCATCGATCCTGCCGGGCTGATCGAGAACCTGTTCGGTGCAGCGGTTTCCACGGAGACGCGCCAGACCGTCCTGCGCGCCGAAACCCGCTATCAGGCCATCGCGCTGGCGCTGATGAGCCCAGAATTCCAGAGGAGGTGAAAACCATGAATCTGCAAGAATTGTCCGAGAGCAAAGACCCGTCTCACGATCATGACGAGATCTGCGAGGCGATGACGCCCTCCCGCCGCGCCGTTCTGGGTGCGGCCGGTGCGCTGTTTGCCTGGTCTTTCGTGCCGAAGATGGCCTATGCAGCGCCCGGTGCGCGCGACCCGCGCCTTCTGGTGGTGATCCTGCGCGGGGCCATGGATGGTCTCTCCGCCGTGCCGCCGCTGGCGGACCCTCATTATCAGGGGCTTCGCGAGGGCATCGCGCTGCAGAAGGACGGCGAGAACGCAGCTTTGCCCCTCGACGGCTTTTTTTATCTCCACCCCGCGATGCCCAACCTGGCCCGTCTCTACAAGGCCAATCAGGCCGCCGTCCTGCACGCTGTCGCTACAGGCTATCGCCAGCGCTCGCATTTTGACGGGCAGGATGTGCTGGAAAGCGGGCAGGCCGGACCTGGACAGACAGTAGACGGCTGGCTCAACCGGCTGCTCTCATCCCTGCCCGCTGGTGAAAGCATTTCGCGCAAGGGCGCGCTCGGCATCGGCGTGGTGCCACCGCTCGTGGTCCGCGGATCAGCCCCGGTCCTGGGCTGGGCTCCTCCCGTGTTGCCCCGCGCAGGGGACGATCTGGTGATGCGCCTGCTCGACCTTTACGGCCAGCGTGACCCTGTTCTGGCGAAAGCCTTTGCCAAGGGTGTCGATGTCGAAAAGATCGTGGCGCGAGAGGGCATGAGTGCGCAGCGCGCGCGTGGCGGCCCTGACAATGCCGAAGGCATGCGCGCCATTGCCGAGGGTGCAGCCAAGCTGGTCAACGCCGATGATGGCCCGCGCGTGGCCGCCCTCGCCTTCGAGGGTTGGGACACGCATGCCAATGAGGGCGGGGCGACAGGCCGGCTTGCAAACCTGCTGGGCGGGCTGGATGGTGCGCTGGCCACATTCGAGACTGGCCTCAAGGACCGCTGGAAAGACACGGTCGTGATGGTTGTCACCGAATTTGGTCGCACCGCCCGCGTGAACGGCACCACCGGAACCGATCACGGCACCGGAACCGTTGCCTTCCTTGTTGGCGGGGCCGTGAGAGGTGGGCGCGTCCTTGCCGATTGGCCAGGCCTCAAGCTCGAAAACCTGCACGAACAGCGTGATCTCAAGCCCACAATGGACCTGCGCGCCGTGACCAAAGGCATCCTTACGGATCTTTTCGGTATCTCGGGGCCTGTCCTTGCGGAAAAGGTCTTTCCGGGCACGTCAGGTCTTGAGCCGGTCAAGGGTCTCGTGGTTTGACATCATGGCCTGATCAATGGCCGTGTCCGGATACCCCACGATCCTCCTCCTGAGCCCGCCCGAGGAGGAGCTCAGCCGTTGCAGATCTCTGGCGCTCCTCCTTCGACGGACTCAGGATGAGGATGTTGGAGGCGGCAAAAAGAACACGTGACGCGCTGTGCTGGCATTGAAAAAAGCCGCAACACGGATGCTGCGGCTTTTCAGAACTCTCAAGCTGCTTGTCAAAGCAGGACTGCGCTGCCTTGCGGCTTCAAAACGCGCCAAGTACCACAGCCATGACCAAGGCAAATGCTGCCGTCATGGCGAGCCGATCAATCGCGGGCATCCAACTCATCGTGACCTCCCTAGATAGACAGCCAGAGACTAGCAAAACACGTGGCAAGTGCAAACGGAATCTGCTGCCGTACCGCAATATGAAGACGTGATGATATTGTTAATTCCAGATTAAATCTACGATAATTGAAGATGATACGTGTTCAAGTATATTGATTTATATTCGACAATCATCTGCTGTGCCCATCAAGTAAAGACACGATCTTCTGGGTTGCGGAACGTGCAAGTGGAATGGCCAGAAAAGCTGCAAGTGAAGCCATCGGCCAGGCAATGGCGAAAGCCTTCATCCACAGGCTGAAAAAATTCGGTGGGAAACCAAGATTGAGCCAGGTTATCAGGGCCGTCATCAAAAACGCCATGACGCCTGCCATCAGCACCGGGAAAATGTATTTGGCCTTGCCTTGCATGATCGGTCAGTCCTTTCGGATTCGGCGCGTGCCACCTCATGAGGCTAGATCATCCCACATTGGGATGGAATCCATCCCAATGCGGAAAGATGATCGATGATCATGATTGAGAGCATTGCTTTTGCACAAAACCGGCACCCACTTTTGTGCGCAATGCTCTAGCGAATCACGTCATATGCAGATGCCACGCCACCGCCACAATTCGTTAACGACACCTTAAACCTTG
>JANMIB010000513.1:0-16472 GCA_031375605.1 Allobosea sp.
TCGCGCCTTCTCCCTCGGGCCGATTGGCTTTCGTGACAGCGCACGCCAGGATGAGCTTGGTATCCAGATCGTTCGCGATGTGCTGGTATCGGACTGCGAAACGCCGGTTGCAGCCTTCCTGAAGCTCCGGGCTTTTGCCAAAGGGTCTGCCTTCCTGCTGGAGTCAGTCGAAGGCGGTGCCGTGCGCGGGCGCTACTCGATGATCGGGCTTCAGCCAGACCTGATCTGGACCTGTGATCAGGGTCATGTCAGCATCTCAAAGCCTCTTGCGGCTGATCCTGATCCTGCGCGCCAGGATCAGGATGCGTTTGCCAGCCTGCGAGATCTGATAGCCCGAAGCCGTCTTGATACGGATGAACTCGACTTGCCGATGGCATCAGGTCTGTTTGGCTTTCTGGGCTATGACATGGTCCGGCTCATGGAGCGTCTGCCCGCGCGTAAAACCACCGGCCTGGGGCTGCCGGATGCTGTTCTGATCAGGCCCACCGTGATGGTGATCTTCGATGCGGTGCGCGACGAGATGTCGGTTGCAGCCTCGGTGCGCCCCTCGCCTGGGCTGTCGGCGCGCGCGGCTTTCGAGGTGGCACGAGACAGGATTGATGCCGTGGTCGCGGCACTTGAAGGATCATTGCCGGTTGATGCTGCCATTGATCTTGCGAAGGTCGATCTGCCCCTCCCCGTCTCGAACACATCTCCAGCAGCCTATTCTGCCATGGTGGACCGGGCGAAGGACTACATCAAGGCGGGCGACATCTTTCAGGTGGTGCTGTCGCAACGCTTCGATGCGCCGTTTGAATTGCCGCCATTTTCGCTGTACCGGGCGCTGAGAAGGGTCAATCCGGCACCCTTCCTGTGTTATCTCGATTTCGAGGATTACCAGATCGTCTGTTCAAGTCCGGAAATCCTGGTCCGGCTGCGCGATGACACGGTCACCATCCGCCCCATTGCCGGGACAAGACCACGCGGTGCGACACCATCCGAAGACGAGGCGCTGGCAGCCGAGTTGCTGGCAGATCCCAAGGAGCGTGCCGAACACCTGATGCTGCTTGATCTGGGCCGCAACGATGTCGGGCGCGTCGCCAAGATCGGCAGCGTCAACGTGACGGACCGTTTCTTCATCGAACGCTACAGCCAGGTGATGCACATCGTCTCCAATGTCGAAGGCCAGATCGCGCCCGGCAAGGATGCGTTGGATGCCCTGATTTCAGGCTTCCCGGCGGGCACTGTGTCCGGTGCGCCGAAGGTGCGTGCGATGGAAATCATCGACGAGATGGAGCATGACGCGCGCGGAGCCTATGGCGGCTGCATCGGCTACTTCGGGTCGAACGGCGAAATGGATACCTGCATCGTGCTGCGCACCGCCATCGTCAGGAATGGTGTCATGTCTGTTCAGGCAGGGGCCGGGATCGTGCACGATTCGGTCAATGCGTCCGAGCATCAGGAGTGCATCAACAAGGCCAAGGCCCTGTTCAAGGCCGCCGAAGAAGCTGTGCGTTTTGCCGCGCGTGCCCACCGGTCACAGTAACATCACACGAAAAAGCCCCGGCACGAATGCCGGGGCCTTTTCAGTTGCGTGTCTTTCTTATTTGGACAGGCGGATCTTGCCGATCGTCTCCGCGATCTGTGTGAAAGCCGTCTGCAATTCTGCCGTGTTCGAGGCAATGTAAAACAACTGACCTGAAGAAGCGCAATTCCTGAGCAGGTTCTGCGCATTGGCTGTGGTCACGCGGAACAGGATCGTGATGACCTGAACGCCTTCAGCCTTTGCATTCGTGCAAGCCTGCAGCATCCGGCTGTCAAGATATTGCGAGGCACGCTGGAAGTTCTCGGCAGGAAACCGGCCCCACCGCATGTAGCCATAGGCATTGTAATGCGACATGACGGGACCACCGACGTTGTTGCCGCCTATTTCATTCTCGCCATCGGTCATGACCACGAGAACCTTCTTGTTGCCTTCTGTGCGATAGGCCACGCCATCGGCGAAGGGCAGCTTGGGAGACAGTGTGCGCCAGCCCCACATGATGCCTTCGGACGAGATAGTCCCGCCACCGTTCCAGTGGCTCAGAGCGCTGATCTTGCTGAGAACCGTCGCACGGTTGTTGGTCAGGCGCAGCAACTCGTCCGGGCAGGCCATGTTCGGGCCGCTCGTGTTGGGCGGGTTTTCGCTGAAGTTCACATTGCGATTGACGCCGTCATACTTGAACAGGTTGGCCTGCCATTCCCATTCCCAGCCCCTGTTGCTGAACGGGGCGGGCGTGGTGCCGTCATCCATGTAGTTGTTGACATAACCGAGCGAATTTCCGCGGTTCCCCTGGCCTGGCTCATCGGGCCAGAAGTAAGGGCTGAACCTGGTGCGTGGATCGCCAGCCGTCGGCGGGTCATCTGTCACGTCGAACGGTTCGGGGCGCGCTTCGACGCAACCCTTCCACTGCGCGCGGCCATTGCGCGTGGCGATCCCGTCGAACAGATCGAGATGGGCGATCTGGCCGGGGTTGGACAGGACGCATTTGGCCCATGTCGCATCGTAGTTGAAGCCAGTCGGGACCTTGCCCCTGACACGGGCGTTTGTGTAGGGCGGATCCACCGTAATGGTGTTGCCTGAGAACGGTGCCTTGCGGTTTGGCGTGCCATATGTGCCAACCTGCGCGGCTGCACTCTTCACGCCGAACAGCTCAAGACCGATCTCGGCAAATTTGCGCAGGGCATCCTGAAGCGACGCGCCATTGCCCGGATTGCCGGTGTCAGGAGGTGTCCATGGGCCACCTGGAGGGCCAGGCACCCAGTTTGGATCATTGTTGCAGTTCGGGATGAAGCCAATCCAGCGCCAACGCAGATTGCGGGCCTGCCAGTCGCTCTCGCCGCGCGTGTCGATCGAGGACATGCCAAGGTTCATGCGGCCTGGATTGACAGCCGCGACATATGGAATGACCGACATCTTGAGGTCTGTGCCGCCTCCGGCGGAGTCGAACAGGATGTTGGTGAAGTCCCTCGCCGCCGTCCTCAACGCCTGCATGTCGCTGGTCATCGAGCCGGTGTTGTCGAGCACGAGCGCCACTTCGAGCTTGCCGTCGCCGGCATTGGCTTCTGCCGAGACGGACAGTTGCGAATAAGAGCCCATGCCGGGTACCACCTGGACTACAGCATAATTGTAGTTGGCCGTGGCCACGAAACGATAGGCGTTTCCTGTCAGTTTCGTCAGCGTGCCGGAAACTGAAACAAGGCTCGCATCCGCCCCAAGGTTCGCATTGAACGTGGCGATTGCGGCGGCTTGCCTTTGTGCAAGGGTCAGGGTGTTGGACTTGACCGCAACCAGCACGGCAGCATCTGCGGCAACGCCCATTTTGGCGCGCAACTGCGATGACCTTGAGTAGTCGATGCTGGCGCCCGTCAGGCCCATGACGGGAAGAAGAGCAAGGCCAAATATGATGGCAACGTTGCCGCGCTCATCGCGACGATACCGATTCACAAGATTTTTTATCTGGCGGTTCATTGATATTCCCCTTTGGCCCGCAATTCTTTCTCTTGTGACACTAGCAAAGAGGCGTCGATGAACCGTGAACATTTGCAGAAAATTTGACTGATACGCAGCAATGGCGCGTTAAGCATGATGTATGCTGCCAGCCAACGCCAAGCGGGCAAATCACAAGGTCTGCATTCTGCAAGGCCAGACTTGACCGCGTGTGGTGCTGTTGGCATGCAGATGTGGTGCAAAGCCGGGACACAGCGTGAAACTTCTCCTGATCGACAATTATGATTCCTTCACCTGGAACCTGGTGCAGCTGGTGGGAGCGCTGGGCGTTGATGTTGATGTGCAGCGCAATGATGCCCTCAGCGCAGAGGCCGCGCTGGACCATCCTGCTGATGCGATCATGCTGTCACCCGGACCTTGCACCCCCACACAAGCCGGCATCTGCCTTGATGTGGTGAAAGGCGCGCAGGGACGAAAGCCCGTGTTTGGTGTGTGTCTGGGACTGCAAGCCATCGGGCAGGCTTTCGGTGGCCAGGTCGTGCGCGCACCAGAGCCTATGCATGGCAAGATCAGCATGATCCGGCATGAGGGGCGCGGCCTGTTTCGCGGCATCAACCGACCGTTCGAGGCCACACGATACCATTCACTCGTGATCGACCGCGAGAACTGCCCCGACGTGCTCGACATCGAGGCAGACACGGACGACAGGCTGATCATGGCCGCAAGCCATCGTGACTGGCCGATCTCGGGTGTGCAGTTCCACCCCGAGAGCATCATGTCGGAGCATGGCGCGCTGATCATCAGCAATTTTCTTGACATCGCAACGCGTTGGCGCGACGCGAACGGCTCTCGCATTTCCGCAAGCAGGTTCTGACCGGCAATGGATACTTTCAAGCCTTTTATCGCCAAGGTCGCGACCGGGGCCACCCTGACCGCCAGTGAGGCGCGTGATGCCTTCGACACGATCCTGTCGGGTGAAGTCACGCCCGCACAATCGGCCGGGTTCCTGATGGCCCTGCGTGTGCGCGGCGAAACGGCCGAGGAAATCACCGGGGCCGTGACGGCGCTTCGCTCCCGCGCCGTCAGGGTCACGGCGCCGGCAACCGCCATCGACATTGTTGGCACCGGCGGTGACAATTCCGGCTCCTACAATGTCTCGACACTGGCTGCGATCATCGTTGCGGCCTGTGGCGTGCCGGTGGCAAAACATGGAAACAGCGCGGCTTCGTCCAAATCCGGCGCTGCTGATGTCCTGGTCGCACTCGGCGTGAACATCGGCATCGAACCTTCAGACATCGAGCGTTGCATTGCGGGCAGCGGCCTTGGTTTCATGTTTGCACGGGCGCATCACGCCTCCATGCGCCATGTCGCACCCGTGCGGACCGAACTTGGAACACGGACAATCTTCAACCTGATCGGGCCGCTCTCCAACCCTGCAGGCGTGAAGGTGCAGTTGCTGGGTGCCTTTGCCGAAAGCTGGCTGCGCCCCATGGTCGAGGTGCTGGCATCCCTGGGCACCACTCGCGTCTGGGCTGTGCACGGCAGTGATGGCCTTGATGAGATCACCACCACTGGCCCTACCCATGTGGTCGCACTGGAAAATGGCGTGATCAGCCAGTTCAAAATTACACCGCAGGATGTCGGCCTGCCACTTGCGAAGCTCGATGACCTGCGCGGGGGGGCGGCAGAGGTCAATGCCGCCGCACTGGTGCAAGTGCTTGATGGCGCGAAAACCCCCTATCGCGACATTGCCGTGTTCAATGCCGCCGCTGCACTTCTCGTTGCAGGTGCTGCAACAAGCCTGCAGGACGGCGTTGTGCAAGCCCAGTCAGCGCTTGATAAAGGCTCTGCGAAGGCCACACTGGCCAAGCTCGTGAAACTGTCGAACGCGTGAGCATGGTGCCGTGAGCGACATTCTGGCGAAGATCGAAGTCTACAAGCGCGAAGAGATCGCGGCGGCCAAGATTGCTGTACCGCCGTCTCAGATGCTGGAACTGGCCCGCACAAGCCCTCCCCCGCGTGATTTCACGGGTGCATTGAGGGCCATGCACGCACTTGGCAAGCCGGCGCTGATTGCCGAAATCAAGAAAGCCAGCCCGTCCAAGGGCCTCATCAGGGCTGATTTCGACCCGGCACAACTCGCCATTGCTTACCGTGATGGCGGGGCAGCCTGTCTTTCGGTGCTGACGGACGAACCGTCCTTTCAGGGACGCCCGGTCTATCTCCAGCAAGCCCGTGCGGCCAGCGGACTGCCAGCCATCCGCAAGGATTTCATGTTCGAAGCCTATCAGGTTCACGAGGCTCGGGCCTGGGGTGCGGACTGCATCCTGGTGATCATGGCCAGTGTCAGCGATACAGCCGCCATGGACCTTGTGCAGACTGCAAGCGCCTTCGGCATGGCCGCCATCATCGAGGTCCACAGCGCTGATGAACTTGATCGGGCGCTGACGTTGCCCTCCCCCCTGATCGGCATCAACAACCGCGACCTGCGTACGTTCCATGTCGATCTTGCCGTCACTGAAGCGCTTGCTCCGCGCATTCCGAATGACCGCATCATCATCGGGGAAAGCGGCATTTTCACCCATGATGATCTCCAGCGGCTGCAAGCCAGCGGCGTTCAGACCTTCCTTGTGGGCGAGAGCCTGATGCGCCAGCCCGATGTCGCTTCAGCGACGCGGCTTCTGCTTCAAGGGCCTTTCATGGCAGTGAACCATCCGGGCGGAGGTCACGCATGATCGGATTGACCCATCTTGATGCGCATGGCCAGGCCCACATGGTCGATGTTGCCGACAAGGCCGTCACGTCCCGGCGTGCGGTCGCGGAGGGCTGCGTGGTGATGGAGGCAGCCACGCTTGCGCTGATCCGCAAAGGTGACGCCAAAAAGGGTGACGTGCTGGGCACGGCGCGGCTTGCCGGCATCATGGCATCGAAGCGCACGCATGAGCTGATTCCGCTCTGCCATCCCCTTGCCTTGTCAAAAGTTGCGCTTGAGCTTGTGCTGGATGACACGTTGCCAGGTGTGCGCGTGTCAGCAGAGGTGCGGGTGTCCGGCCAGACCGGAGTCGAGATGGAAGCTCTGACGGCGGTGTCCATCGCCTGTCTCACGATCTACGACATGGTCAAGGCCGTGGACCGCGGGATGCGGATCGATGCCGTCCAGCTTGTCCACAAATCGGGGGGAAAATCCGGCATCTACGAGCGCGGGAGCGTGCCGCTTTGAGCCTGATGCCGCCTGGAGAAGCCAGGCAGCGCATGCTGGCTGCTGCAAGCGTGATTGCCGACGTTGAACAGGTGGAGGTTGGTGACTGCGCAGGGCGGACACTGGCACAACACCTTCCGGCCTTGCGAACCCAGCCGCCTTTCGCCGCCTCCGCCATGGACGGCTATGCTGTCCGGGCCGAAGATCTGTCTGCGGGCAAGGCGCTTGACGTCATCGGAGAGGCAGCTGCGGGTCATCCCTTCCGGACGTTGCTCCAGGCTGGTCAGGCGGTGCGGATCTTCACAGGCGCGCCTGTTCCGGCAGGTGCTGACACTGTCATCATCCAGGAGAATGTGACGGGACTCGGGAGCGAACGCATCACACCATCCGTGATCGAGCCAAAGGGCCGCCATATCCGCAATGCGGGTCTTGATTTCATGACAGGCGACAGTCTGTTGACGCCTGGGACCGTGCTTGACAGCCGCCATCTCGGGCTCGCAGCCAGCATGGGCTATTCCAAACTGCCTGTGAGGCGCAAACCTCGGGTAGCAATTGTATCGACCGGTGACGAACTGGTCCTGCCCGGCGATGTGCCCGGCGAAGGCCAGATTGTTTCCTCCAATGCCGTGGCTCTTGCCGCACTGGTTGCAGCAACCGGAGGCACGGCGCTCGACCTTGGCATCGTACGGGACAGCAAGGCTGCGACCATTGAGGCGATCAAGCTTGCATGCGAAGGCTCCGATCTTGTCGTCACGAGTGGCGGGGCGTCCGTAGGCGAACATGACTTCGTGCAGGATGCACTGAAGGCCAATGGCTTTGGCATCGAATTTTGGAAAGTCGCCATCAGGCCCGGCAAGCCCCTGATGTTCGGCGTGCGCGGAAATGTGCTTTGCCTTGGCCTGCCCGGCAATCCTGTGTCGTCACAGGTCTGCGGACTGATTTTTCTCGCGCCTTTGTTGCGCAGGCTACTGGGCCAATCTGATCCTGTGCACATGATCCGCGAGATGGCCATGCTCGGCAGGCCCCTGCCCGCCAATGACCTGCGCGAGGAATACATGCGTGCCACGCTCGTTCGCAAGGCCGATGGAACATTGGTCGCCACGCCCTTTGATTCGCAGGACAGCTCGATCCAGCGCCTGATGGCTGCCGCAGATGCCCTCGTCATCCGCCCCGCATATGCGCCCGCAGCACCCACCGGCTCGCTCTGCGAGATCATCCGCCTGTAGCATTGCGAAGATGAGAGCAAGCATCCTGAGACATACTTGCGGAACACAGCAGGAACATGTATAGCTGTTTACGTTACGTTTTTGATTCCGGGGCACGGCCTCGCTGGAGTGACAATGCTCACACGCAAGCAACATGAACTGCTCCGCTTCATCCACGAACGCCTGCGCGAAGCCGGAGTTCCGCCATCCTTCGACGAGATGAAGGATGCTCTCGATCTGAAGTCGAAATCCGGCATCCATCGGCTGATCATGGCGCTTGAGGAGCGCGGGTTCATCCGGAGGTTGCCCAACAGGGCGCGGGCGCTGGAGGTCATCAAGTTGCCTGATGCCAGCATCGCGGCCAGCGCGCGGCCCAGGTTCAACCCGAGCGTGGTCGAAGGCGGGCTGGGCAAGCAGCAACCTTCACGCGGGGACGATGAGAACGGTCGGAACATCTCGATCCCGGTTATGGGGCGGATTGCGGCTGGTGTGCCGATCACTGCCTTGCAGAACCAGAGCCGCAGCATTTCCCTGCCGCCTGATCTGCTTGGCACCGGGGATCATTACGCGCTTGAGGTCCAGGGCGATTCGATGATTGAGGCCGGCATCCTGGATGGTGATACGGTGGTCATCCGCAAGCAGGAAACGGCGAGCACAGGCGAGATTGTCGTGGCGCTAATCGATGACGAGGAGGCCACACTGAAGCGCTTTCGCCGTCGCGGCACATCCATTGCGCTGGAGGCTGCCAACTCGGCCTATGAAACCCGCGTTCTGGGGCCTGACAGGGTCAAGATCCAAGGCAAGCTGGTCAGTCTTGTAAGACGTTACTGACGTCATCATCTGGCGCATCGCGCGGCTGCGCTGCCGGTGGAGCAAGCGCGGAAGCGGCTGATGGGGACGATGTTCTTCGTGTCCACAGACGTGGCTGATCAGGATTCCGGCTGGTGCGTGCAACAAGCCCTTCGGCCGTTGACCTTACCGAGATCGAGCCGAAGCGGTCCAGTGTGCGGCGGTCGATCATCAAGGCCTTGCATGCGCCATCCCAGCGCAGGGGCGTGATCACCAGGCTTGCCCTGTCGCAGTCTTCACTGACCGTGGCCGGATCTCGTGACCATGCCACGGCAGTTTTGTCCTGCAAGATCATGACGCACCCTGCCGGATCACACGTTGCACTTGATCGCAATAGCGGATCATCGGGCTTGCGGTTGTCGCCATCGGCCTTGAGCCATTGTTCCAGAACAAAGGAGCCGGGCCTGCCCATGATGGCAAGCCTGCCAGATTCTGCGCGTGCCGCAACGCCGGATGCTTCCCTGTCGATGTAGATGTCGGCGCGCGGGGCCTGGGTTGCGAAACCAAGGCCTATTGCAAGCGGCAAGGCCGCGATCCAGCGCAGCCATGTTGTCAGCAGTGTCATGATAACCAGTGCCATGCCCAGCAGGACGACTGCGCCCACACCATAAGCGGGAAGAACCTGCGTGGAGCCGCCCAGTCCCGCCACAAAACGCGACACGATCAGCACGGGTTCGGTGGCCAGTCCCATGATCCACCACGCTGCTGCATCGAGCCCGAGCGGATAGAGAATTGCGCCAACGACAGCCGCTGGCATCACCACCAGCGAGACGAATGGCAAGGCGAGCATGTTTCCGATCAGCCCAAAAGGGTTGAAGGTCTGGAAATGATACGCTCCGAAAGGGCTGGTGGCCGCTGTCGCCAGCACCGATGTCACGAAAATGCCAAGTGTTGCGAGTTTCATCGACCGGATGACCCGCCCGACCACGCCCGGTTCGCGCAGCTGGACAGCAGTCCGCCGTCTCTGCCACTCCGCAAAGGCGATCAGCGCAGCAACGGCACCAAACGACATCTGGAAACTTGGCCCCAGCAGAGAATCCGGTTCCAGCGCCAGAACCACAAGCGCCGCCAAGGCAAGATTGCGCATGCTGAGGGCCGGCCTGTCAGCAAGGATGGCACCCAGCATGACCAGTGTCATGATCAGGGAGCGTTCGGTCGCCACCTCCGAGCCCGAGAAGATGCAGTATGCCGTGGCCCCGACCATGGCGAGCACCGCCGCGATCTTCTTGACAGGCCAGCTGAGCGATACTGTCCAGAAGGCAGCCAGCAAGGCGCGAGACAGCCAGAAGATGGCACCTGCTGCCAGCACCATGTGCAGTCCCGAAATGGACACGATATGGTATAGGCCCGCTCCGCGCAGGACATCATTGGTTTCTTCCGAGATCAATCCGCGCTTGCCGGTAACCAGTGCCGCAGCCACGGCGCCCGCCTGCCCACCAATCACCCTGGCGATCCGCTCTGTCATGTCGTTGCGCGCGAGGTCGATGGCGGCATTGATCTGCACAATCCATGGTGCTGGCCTGAGCGGGGCTGACCGGGCCATTGTTCCCAGACCAGATCCGACAGCGCCAAAGCCGCGAAAGAACGCATCGCGGGCAAAGTCATAGCCGCCGGGCCGGGCCGCTACCGGCGGCGGCATCAGCCGTGCGTTCATCGTGATGTGTTCGCCTGCGCTGACAGGAGCCTTGCGTGCCGTCACCCTGACACGTGTGGGCGTGGCGTCCGGCGAAAGACCTGCAAAGCCGGTCACAAGCAGGACGAGCCGCACATCGCGCGTGCGTTCCTCTGTGCTTTCCACAAACCCGCTCAGATCACCGATGACGGTTCGTTCGAGCACCGGCGCGCGCACACGCTCTGTCCGCCAGGCCGCAGCACCAAGGCCCACGCTTGCGGCACACAGGCCGAGCAGGACGGCCACTGCAACTGGCCTTGCCCGTGCAAACCACGCCACTGCCGCAAACAACGCCATGGCCAGCGGCGGTCCCCACCAGAGCGGTTCACGGTCAGCGGCAAAGTACGCACCGATGCCAAGCCCGAAGGCCACGGGCAACCAGTTGAACCATGTTCGGCGTTCGGTTTCAGCAGCAATGGCGGATGCCAGCGTGCCCTGTGCATGCGCCAGGCCGACGACGAGCCAGGCCTTGAAGCCCGGTGATGCGAAAAGGCCAGCTGCAGGCGCGAGCGCCCCTGCCCGGCTGCGCGCCAGGCCAGCCTCGCCAGTTCTGCGCTGCCCATCTTCCATGAAGATTTATCGTAGATCACCCTGCACCCTGATGGAAACATCCAGATCAGGATTTCAGGGCAGATATGATGGCCGGTCACAGGCCAACAGCTTGACGCCGGGATGAACATCCGGCACGGCCTGCACGTATCTGGCGCCATGGCGCTCATAGGCATCTGTCATGACAAAACCGATCATCACGCGTTTCGCCCCTTCGCCCACCGGCTTTCTTCACATTGGTGGTGCAAGGACGGCTCTGTTCAACTGGCTTTATGCCAAACGCTTTGGCGGCAAGATGTTGCTGCGCATTGAGGACACTGACCGCGAACGCTCCACCGATGCGGCCATCGATGCCATCATCGATGGGTTGAAATGGCTGGGACTGGACTGGGACGGCGAACCTATCTTCCAGTTTGCCCGCGCTGCACGCCATGCCGAGGTGGCCCATGAGATGCTGGCAAAGGGCCGGGCCTATCGCTGCTATGCGACATCTGCCGAACTGGACGAGATGCGCGAACTGGCCCGCAAGGAAGGCCGGCCTCTGCGCTATGACGGACGCTGGCGAGACCGCGACCCTGCCACCGCGCCGCCGGACGTGAAGCCGGTGATCCGGCTGCGCGCGCCTCTGGAGGGCCAGACATCGGTAGATGACCAGGTTCAAGGGCTGGTGACATGGCAGAACAAGGATCTGGACGATCTTGTGCTTTTGCGTTCCGACGGCACGCCAACCTACATGCTGGCCGTCGTTGTCGATGATCACGACATGGGCGTGACACACATCATCCGCGGTGATGATCACCTCACCAATGCGGCCCGCCAATCACAGATTTATCATGCGATGGCCTGGGACGTGCCGGTCATGTCCCATATCCCGCTGATCCACGGGCCTGACGGTGCAAAGCTCTCGAAACGGCACGGCGCGCTCGGCGTTGATGCGTACCGTTCGCTCGGCTATCTGCCCGCAGCCGTGCGGAACTATCTTGTCAGGCTCGGCTGGGCGCACGGTGACCAGGAAACCTTCTCGACCGAGGAGATGAGCGCCGCGTTCGATCTGCCGGGCATTGGCCGCTCGCCCTCGCGGTTCGATTTTGCAAAGCTGGAAAATCTCAACGGCATCTACATGCGCAGTGCGAGTACTGGCGAGATCATGGCGGCGCTTGATGTCGTGATGCCTGTGCTTGGGCCACCACGCGGCATCGGCAGCGTGCTTTCGCCTAGCCTGCGCACGATGCTGGTCGAGGCCATGCCGGGCCTGAAAGAACGCGCGAAGACATTGGTCGAACTGCTTGACAGTGCTGGTTATCTCTATGCCACAAGGCCACTTCAGTTTGACGACAAGGCTGGGGCGCTGTTGGATGGTGATGCCCGCAAACGGATCGGCCTGCTGGCAGCCAGCCTTGCCGTACTGGATGACTGGACTGCTGCCAGCACCGAGGCTGCTGTAAGGGCATTTGCAGATGCGCATGCGCTCAAGCTCGGTCAGGTCGCGCAACCGCTCCGTGCCGCTCTCACCGGAAAAACGACCTCACCCGGCCTGTTCGACGTGCTGGCCGTTCTGGGCCGTGAGGAGTGTCTCGCCCGCCTTGCAGATGTTGCAGCATAGGCATCGCTCTCCCACCTTTGGCGCTGTTGCTGCACTGCGGGATATGCGCTAGCAATTGCGTGAACATCGGCGGAACGGGTGAGTGCGCAGTTTGCTCATCCGGCAGCTTCCGGACGATATTGCAGGACGTCGGCTTTCAGAACTGCGCAGGCAGGATGACAGCCAGCCGATTGCACGTGGCAAGTACGAGGCGCAAAGCCTGTGGGAAAGGTTGATCCACCATGAGCGGACTATCCGGGCACATCGTTGTCGACAATCACAAGGTTGAAGTCGCGGTCAAGGAAGGCACCATCGGTCCAAGCGTGATCGACATAGCCAAACTCTATGGCCAGACGGGCATGTTCACCTATGATCCGGGCTTTACCTCCACGGCAAGCTGCGAATCGAAGATTACGTACATCGACGGTGATGAAGGCATCCTGCTGTATCGCGGCTATCCGATCGAGCAACTGGCCGAGCACGGCGACTTTCTGGAAACTTGCTATCTGCTGCTTTACGGCGAGTTGCCAACCGCTGCCCAGAAGGCGGATTTCGACTACCGTGTCACACGTCACACCATGGTGCACGAGCAGATGGCCCGGTTCTACCAGGGCTTCCGCCGAGACGCACACCCAATGGCCGTCATGGTCGCAGCTGTTGGCGCGATGTCGGCGTTCTATCACGACTCGACTGACATTTCCGACCCGACCCAGCGCATGATCGCCTCCATGCGGATGATCGCGAAAATGCCGACGCTGGCAGCCATGGCCTACAAGTACACGGTGGGCCAGCCTTTCGTGTATCCGCTCAACAGCCTCGACTATTCGGCCAATTTCCTGCGCATGTGCTATGCCGTACCGGCTGAGGACTACAAGGTGAACCCTGTGATGGCGCGCGCGCTGGACCGGATCTTCATCCTCCACGCCGACCACGAGCAGAATGCTTCGACCTCTACGGTGAGGCTGGCGGGCTCTTCAGGCGCCAATCCGTTCGCGTGCATCGCGGCTGGCATTGCCTGCCTCTGGGGCCCTGCCCACGGCGGAGCGAATGAAGCAGCCCTGAAAATGCTCGAAGAAATTGGCCATGTGGATAACATCCCGAAGTTCATCGCCAAAGCCAAGGACAAGAACGATCCGTTCCGGTTGATGGGCTTTGGCCACCGGGTTTACAAAAACTATGATCCGCGCGCCAAGATCATGCAGAAGACCTGCCATGAAGTGCTGAACGAGCTGGGCATCAAGGATGACCCGCTGCTGGATGTGGCCATCGAACTCGAACGGATTGCGCTGTCAGACCCGTATTTCATCGAGAAGAAACTTTACCCGAACATCGACTTTTATTCGGGCATCACGCTGAAGGCGATGGGCTTCCCGACCTCGATGTTCACCGTGCTGTTTGCCCTGGCGCGCACCGTGGGCTGGATCGCGCAGTGGAAGGAAATGATCGAAGATCCGTCCCAGCGCATCGGCCGTCCGCGCCAGCTTTATACGGGTGCCAAGCAGCGCGATTATTCCCCCATCGGCAAGCGCCGCTGAGTGGGATGCACGCTTGTGGATGGAAGGAGGCGGGCCAACCCGCCTCTTTTTTTGACGGTATCTGGTCAGGCGGACCGAGAGGATTGGGCAGAAAAGCGAGTACTTGTTTTGTGCACGCAATCCTCTCAGTTATGATGAAGTCGTGGCTCTCCGCGAAGTCAGAAGCTCAACCGCAACATCCACCGCCGCTTCTGACGAGGTCTTGCCATTTGGCAACGCCATGATCTGATCCAGTGTTGCAAATGCCTCAACCTGTTGTTGCCGCGCAGGACCTTCAGGAATCAAGGCCATGGTCGCGTCTGCAAGCGCTTGTGGCGTGACCTCATCCTGCAGGAATTCGGGAGCGACATTGCGGGCCAGGACCAGATTGCACAGAAGAACGCTGTGCACCTTGATCAGGCGGCGCGCAACCCAGGCCTCAAACGGATTTCCGCGATACGCTCCGACAAGGGGAATGCCGGCAAAAGCCAGCTCGAGCGTGACGGTGCCGGATGCCGCCAGCGCGACCCTGGCGCGGCGAAATGCCGAACGTTTGGCAGCGTCGCCCTGCACGATCTCCGGCTTGACCGGCCAGCCTGCAACATCTGCCCTGATCGCATCGACCAGATGTGCCACCGCCGGGATGACCAGATGCGCATGTGGGTAGCGCGCCGCAATCAGGCGAACGCTCTCGCGCATCACAGGCAGAAGATGGCGTATTTCCGAACGACGGCTGCCGGGCAGAAACAGGATGACTGGTGCCGCTGCGTTGTCCCTGATCCGCTGCTCACCTGAGTCTGGTCTGATCTCGCCTGCCATATCCAGCAGCGGATGGCCGATATAGGTCGTCGGCGGGCCACCAAGATCCCGCAGGATAGGCGGCTCGAAGGGGAGCAGGGCCAGAAGCCTGTCCACATATGGCGCAATGGCTCTCGCCCTACCCGGTCGCCAGGCCCACACAGTCGGCGCAACGCAGTGAATGATGGGAATGGCTGGTGCGTTGCGGCGCACACGTCTGGCCACCCGCATCGAAAAATCAGGCACATCGACCGACAGCACCAGATCAGGCTCGGCATCCACGATGGCATCGACCGTTTCAGAGATTCGCGACAGTACTGTCGGCAGGTTCCTCAGAACGGCGAGCACGCCTATGATCTGAATGTCGGTTTGAGGAAAGCGCGACACAAGGCCCAGACGTTCAAGAGCAGGCCCGCCAACTCCTGAAACCAGAACCTGCCGGGGAGCCAGTCTTGCACGCAAAGCCTCGACAAAACTGGCTGCGAGTACATCGCCCGAGGATTCGCCCGTGATGACGAACAGCCTGAAGGGAACCATTTCGGCCAAGGCCGACATCAATCCACCGCCTCGATGAACAGGCCAAGCCTGTCTGCCAGCGCGATCATGTCCTTGCGATCCGCCATCAGCACCTTGCCAACGGTGATGGCGATGCCCTGCAAGCCCGCATCAGCAGCATGCTGCACTGTGCCTGGCCCAATTGTGGGGATATCGATGCGCATGTTCTGCCCCCGCTTGGGCGATTTGACCAAGACACCACCGCCCGTCTCGCGCTTCAGGCGGCCCATCCGACGCAGATCAGCGACGCGCTGCAGCAAACCGTCGGTACCCTCTGCGCCTTCGATCGCAACCGGCCTGCCATCACTGACGACAACACATTGACCAACGTCGAACGGAGACAGGGCCTCGATCACGCGCAAACCCTGCTCGATTTCGGTGCGCGCATGGCTGGACGGTGCCACGGACCCAAGTTGTCCTGCGCCCTGCGCAGCCAGATCAGGGGCCAGATCAAGCGCTGAAACAACCTTGCAGCCTTGTGCCTCCAGAAGATCGACAACCGCTGTCAGGAGCCCGTCATCGCCCTTCTTGAAAGCCTGCGTGATTGTGTACCAGTGTTTGACCAGGCCAAAATCGGGCTTGATGTCCATCAGGCCAGGCCGGATCACGCCGCCGATGAAAGCGGCCTCTGTGATGTTGCGTGATTTCAGAGACTTGAGCAGGCCGCCAAGCTGGCCAAGGCCAAATTCTGCATGGTCGAAATCGCTGAATGACGCCGCCTCGCCCGAGCCTGACAGGACGGCGACAAAGACCTGCCTGCCTGCTGCACGGGCACTGTTCGCCACTGTGACAGCCAGCCCCCCCGACCCGGCGATGATGGCGATGGGAACGTTGGAAATGCCAGACTTTGCAATGATTTGCTCTGGCAAGCTCATGCACCCTCATCGATTGCTGGCTCAGCTGATCCGGACGCAATCTTGCCGGCTCGCGGGGTCAGAAGCGAGCGCTTGCCGCCAGCCTTGATGAAGGCAAGAACCTCTCCCACGATCTGCTGGTCTGGATAGAGGGCTTCGACCTCGGCAACCTGCTCGCGGACTGTGGCCGATGGGTCGAACAGCATGCGGAAAGCATGGCGCAGCG
>JANMIB010000072.1:0-4334 GCA_031375605.1 Allobosea sp.
TCCGCGCTCCCGCAAGGCGGCAGTCGGCCCGGTGGCTGCGCCTGCACTGCACGCAATGGATGACCTCATCGCTTCGCAACAGCCAGATCGCATGCCGGACCAGCCACCCGGGATCGGGCAGGCTGAGCCGCAGACAGAGCCGCCGACAGTGCTCACGCCCGAACCTTCCGGACAGACGCAGTCCATGGCAGCGCGCCGGAACGGGATGTCACAACCCGTGATCATCCAGAAAGGCACCGGCTGGGCGGGTCTTGCTGCGCTGTCTCTGGTGAGCGGGCTGATCGGGGCTGCAGCCATCGTCTTTTTTGCGCCAGTCCTGAACAGTGTCGGCATCCGTCTGCCGAACTCGCCGACGCTGGCTATGGTTGACACGCGCCTGTCGAAGCTGGAAGGCGCTCGTCCACAAGCTGCCAGCGCAGCCACGGCTGATCCAGCGCTTCAGGTTGGCATCAGCGCCGTCACGGCACAGGCGGCCCAGTTGCGTCTTGAGCTCGAAGCGATGGACCGCCGCATGACCGAGCTTGCCGCAAGGCCTGCACCAGTGGCAGCACCAGGATTTGCATCGCCAGCAGCCGCATCACCTCAGCTTGCGGAACTGCAGCAGCAGGTCGAACAATCGACCAGAATGGCCAGGGATGCGTCAGCTGCCACACTGGCTCTCGGCCCACGTCTGGCTGACATGGAGCGCAGCAACCGTTCTGCTGGCACGCCAGCCCTTGCCGCAACCGGCGCGGCACGGCTGGTCATCTCGGACCGTATTGCACGCGCCCTGTCTGAAGGACGTCCCTTTGCACAGGAGGCTGCGGCGCTCGCAGCCATGGGCACAGCGCCCGAACCCTTGCGTGCCTTGACGGCTGTTTCACAAGCCGGTGTGCCGACATTGGGCAGCCTGCGCACGGGCTTGGCCCCGGTTCGCCAGCAGGCCGTATCCTCGCCGCCCGCCGACGCTTCATGGAGTGACCGGCTCATGGGCCTGATGAGTTCGGTGGTGCGTGTGCGCAGCACCGGCGCAGGGCAGGGCCAGTCTCCGCTCGCGATCATCAGCCGCATCGAGCAGAGCCTGCAGGGCGGCGATGCCGTTGCAGCCGTTGCGCTGTTTGCCCAGTTGCCCGAGCCTGCACGGCGCGCGGGCGCAGGCTGGCTTGAGGCGGCCACACGCAGGGCCAGCGCTGACACGGCGCTGAAAACCATCACGGACGACGCAGTAAAGGCGATGTCCGGCGTGCAGTAGAGCACGTTGCGCAAAAGCGGAGACCGATTTTGCGCCGCAACGTGCGATGAAACATAGACTTGAAGAAGTGGCCACTTGGGCGGGACAAAAGCATGCTGCGTATTCTCGTATTCCTCGGTCTCGCCAGCCTTGCGGCGCTGGGTGCCGTGTGGCTGGCGGAGCGGCCGGGCGAAGTCTCGATTGTCTGGAGCGGGGTGACCGTCGAGACCACCGTGGCCGTGGCGGCCATCGGCGTGATCGTGCTGGTGCTGCTGGGCATGCTGCTGTGGACCTTGCTCAGGTTCATGCTCGGCCTGCCCACAGCCTTCTCGTTTGCCTCCCGCGCGCGAAAGCGGGTGCGTGGCTTTGATGCCGTGTCACGCGGCATGGTGGCTGTGGGCGCGGGCGACCCCGCTGCAGCCCGTCGGCATGCGGCAGATGCGCAAAAGCTGATTGCAGGCGAGCCGCTGACGCTGTTGCTGAGTGCACAGGCCGCGCAGCTTTCAGGTGACAAACCGGCGGCCGAGGCTGCTTTCAAGAACATGCTGGATGAGCCGAGCACGCGGGTTCTGGGCCTGCGCGGGCTGTTTGTCGAAGCAAGGCGCCGGGGCGATCAGATCTCCGCGCGCGCCTTCGCAGATGAAGCCGTGCGGCTTTTGCCCTCGCTGGCCTGGGCCAATGATGCGCTGCTGGAGTTTCATTCCACGTCTGGCGAGTGGAGCCAGGCCCGCACCGCTGTGGAGCGCAGGGCAGCGCTGCGCCTGAGCGACAAGACCGAATCAAAGCGCCACCGCGCTGTGCTCCTCGCGGCGGAGGCGGAGGCAAGGCAGGCCACGGACCCAGCCGGTGCGCTGGCCAACGCGCTCGAAGCCCTGAAACTCGCTCCAGGCCTCACCCCTTCCGCAGTTCTGGCCGGCAGGATGCTGGCTGAAAAAGGCGATCTTCGTAAAGCGGCACGCACCCTTGAAAGCGCATGGCGGGAGCAGCCGCATCCCGATCTGGCGCGGATCTACACGCATCTGCGGCATGGCGACAGCGCGTCCGACCGGCTGGAGAAGGCCGAAGCTCTGATGAAGCTCAGGCCCACAGACGCCGAGAGCGCCTTCATCGTTGCTGATGCGGCCATCGAAGCCCGTGATTTCGCGCGGGCCAGGCAAGTCCTTTCGCCCCTGGTGGCTGCCGTGCCGACGGTTCGCACCTGCCTGCTCATGGCCCGCATCGAGGATGCCGAACACGGATCGGCAGGCCGCGCCCGCGAGTGGCTGACAAGGTCGACACGCGCGCCGCGTGACAACGCCTGGGTGGCGGACGGCATCACCTCGGAAACCTGGCTGCCGGTCTCGCCGGTGTCGGGACGGCTCGATGCCTTTGTCTGGTCACTGCCTCCAGCCGCGATCGGCAGCGCTGTTCCTGCTTTTTCTTGGCCTACTTCTTCCGGGCCTGCTTTTGCTGAACCTGCCTTCGACGACAAGATGAATGTCGAAGCCGCAGATGTCGTCATCACGCCCCAGATCGAGGTGAAGGCTCCCGTTGTGATGCCTCCGGCGGCCTCGCCTGTCATCACGCCCGTCGAGCCGGTTCCGGCTGCGCCCGACCTGGTCCTGCCCGACATGGCGGTATTGTCGCCAGCAGACCAGAACGGTGCCGTGACAGCTGCCAACGGGGCTGAAACAAAGCCGGTGATCACCCTGCAACCGGTCAATCAGCTTGGCGAATTCCAGCGTGCGCCAGATGATCCCGGCCCTGAGACTGCGCCTGCAAAGCGATCCTTCTGGGGTTTCGGGCGCGGCTGACAAATCTGGCGGCGGCAGCGTGTGCCAAACCTTGCAAACACGCCGCCCTGCTGCTATCCGGACTTTGCGCCGCTTTAGCTCAGCTGGTAGAGCACCTCATTCGTAATGAGGGGGTCGGAGGTTCGAATCCCTCAAGCGGCACCATTCCCTTCCTTGCCACATCAATTGCAGCCTTGATGGCACCCAAGCGCCCATTACGCGCTTTGGCGCGCATGAATTGCTTGAGGCTTGAAATAATTTGTTGAGATCGCAGGGCGAACGAAGGCATGATGCAGACTTGCGCTTCATGACGGGCTGACACGTCAGGGCAGCACGGGGAGTATCTTTCATGCGACTGATCACAAAATTCGTCTTGCCGGTTGTGCTGCCTGTCTTGTTTCCGGCCCTTGCGCTGGCGCTGTCATCTGGTCATGCAGCCGCGCAGGAAAAGCTCAAGGTCGGCATCATGGTCACGTTGTCAGGGCCATCTGCGGTTCTCGGCCAGCAGGCGCGCGACGGCTTCCAGCTTGCGGTGAAGCAGCTTGGCGGCAAGCTGGGCGGCCTTGAGACCGAGGTGGTCGTGGTCGATGACGAACTGAAACCCGATGTCGCCGTCACCAAGGTGCGCGGGCTGATCGACCGGGACCAGGTCAACTTCGTGGTGGGCCCGATCTTCTCGAACGTGCTGCAGGCCATCCACAAGCCGGTGATCGACTCGAACGCGTTTCTGATCAGCCCCAATGCCGGGACCTCAAATTTCGCTGGCGCTCAGTGCAGCCCCAACTTTTTCGTGACCTCTTATCAGAACGACCAGAACCACGAGGTTCTGGGCAAGTATGCGCAGGACAAGGGCTTCAAGCGCGTTTTCCTGATGACGCCGAACTATCAGGCAGGCCGCGACTCGATGGCCGGCTTCAAGCGCCACTTCAAGGGCGAGGTTGTTGCCGAACTTTACACCCCGCTGGGCCAGCTCGACTTCTCGGCTGAACTTGCGCAGATCGCCGCTGCCAAGCCAGATGCGCTGTTCACCTTCATGCCCGGCGGCATGGGCGTGAACCTCGTGCGCCAGTATCGTCAGGCTGGCCTTGCCTCGACCCCGTTCCTCTCGGCCTTCACGGTGGACGAGTCCACCCTTCCGGCACAGCAGGATGCGGCGCTCGGTTTCTTCGGCGGCGCGAACTGGGCTCCGAACATGGACAATCCGCAGTCAAAGGCCTTCGTCGTGGCCTATGAAGCTGCCTACACCAGTGTGCCCGGCACCTATGCCATGCAGGCCTATGACGCGGCGTTGATGATAGATGCGGCCATCAAGTCTGCGGGTGGCAAGGTGAGTGACCGCAACGCAGTGCGCG
>JANMIB010000077.1:0-7724 GCA_031375605.1 Allobosea sp.
GCCACCGCAGCGCAGGCGCAGGCCTATCCCAACTAGCCGTTCAACATGTTCGTGGCCTTTGCCGCAGGCGGGCCGACCGACGTCTTCGCGCGCATGGTCTCCGAGCACATGTCGATGACGCTCGTCCAGCAGATCGTGATCGAGAACGTCGCAGGCGCGGGCGGAACAACGACAACAGCCCGCGTCGCTGCCGCCGCGCCTGATGGCTACACGCTGATCATGGGCCAGATGGGCACGCACGCCGCAGCGCCAGCACTTTATCCGAACCTCAAATACAATCCGCAGACGGATTTCACGCCAATCGGCGTTGCCGGCATCACGCCGATCGTGATCGTCACCAAGAAGGATTTCCCGGCCAACAACCTGCGCGAGTTCGTGGCCTATGTGAAATCCAATTCCGATAAGGTGAACCAGGCCCATGCCGGTGTCGGCTCGACAGCCTTCACGACGTGCGTTTTGCTGAAAGCCCAGATGGGTGTGCAGAAGGTCAACGCCGTCGCCTACCGTGGCACCGGCCCTGCGCTGAACGATCTGGTCGGCGGACAGGTCGATTTCATGTGTGACCAGGTCACGAACCTGACGCCGCAGATCAACGCCGGCAACATCAAGGCCTTCGGGATTGCCACGCAGCAGCGCCTGCCCGTGCTGCCGAATGTGCCGACGACCATCGAAGGCGGGCTGCCTGAATATCAGATCAGCGGCTGGAACGCGATTTTCGGACCCAAGGCGCTGCCCGCTGACATTCAGGCAAAGCTGGTCGATGCGCTCGACAAGGCGCTCGAAGACCCGACCACCAACAAGCGCCTTGCCGATCTGGGCACCGTGATCCCCAACAAGACCGAACGCGCGCCTGCAGGCCTTGCAGCGATCCTGGCCCGTGATCTTGCCGTGCTCGACAAGCCCCTGCGCGATTCTGGCGCTGTGGGGCAGTAAGAAAAAGAAGGCCCCACCCTGGCCTCCCCGCGAGGCGGGGAGGGAACGCGTGAGATTGTTGCCGTCCGCTTAACCCTGCTTTTGGCGGGTGTCCAAAAAGCTGGCCGTTCCCTCCCCATCCCATGGGGAGGGCAGGGTGGGGCTCAAGCTCACTTCGTCCCGAACATCCGGTCGCCGGCGTCGCCAAGGCCTGGCACGATATAGCCGTGGTCATTGAGGTGGCTGTCGATGGAAGCGGTCCAGATGCGCACATCGGGGTGGGCATCGCGCATCTTGGCGATGCCTTCCGGCGCGGCCAGCAGGCAGACAAAGCGCAGATCCTTGACGTTTCGCTCCTTCAGCCGGTCCACGGCGGCAATCGCCGAATTGCCCGTGGCGAGCATCGGGTCCATCACGATCACCATGCGGTCTGCGATGTCTGACGGGGCCTTGAAATAGTACTCGACCGCAGCAAGCGTTTCGGGGTCGCGGTACAGCCCGATATGGGCGACGCGCGCTGCCGGAACCATCTCCAGCATGCCATCGAGAAAGCCGACGCCAGCCCGCAGGATCGGAGCAAACACCAGTTTCTTGCCCGCGATGATCGGAGCCTGCATTGTCTGCAAAGGGGTCTCGATCTCGGTCATCGTGATCGGCAGGTCGCGCGTGATCTCGTAGCACAGCAGCATGCCGATTTCGTTGAGCAGTTGCCGGAAGCTCTTGGTCGAACGGTCCTTGTCGCGCATCAGCGTGAGCTTGTGCTGCACGAGCGGATGATCGACGACGGTGACGCCGGAATCAGTCATGGCCATGTGGTTCGCTTTCTTTTGTTCGTTGTCTGAACTCAAAACACCGTGCCGTCGCTGATGATGTTGAGCGGTGGGCCGCCATCAGCGCGCTTTTCTGTCGCGATGGCGCGCCCGGCCGCCCACGTGCCGCCCTCCAGCACCTTGGCCAGCGGCAGTTCCGCTTCCGTCAGTCCCAGCCTTTCGCGCATCTTGTCGGCAATGATGTCGAGCAGCGCGACCGTCAGCGCCCGCCATTCGATGACCAGCTCGGAACTCGCATCATGGGGCCTGCCCGCAGCATCAGGCTCTTTCAGCGACAGCACGCCCATGTCGATCAGCAGCCCGCCATTGCGGTATTCCGGCAGGCCGGTCAGCCCGCCGATGGCGCTGACCTTGATGCCGATCCATTCCAGAGGTTCGATCAGCGAATAGGTCAGCCATTGCGAGAGCTTGTGGAACGGAACGACGCCGCCAAGATGGTCTGCGGCTTCGCCTGATCGTGGCCCTTGCGGGTGAAACCAGGCGTCCCCCGCGCCCGGCACTGCCCCTGCACGGTCAGGCCAGACGCCGCCGAATGTGGCCAGCACATGCTCCAGCATCACGGGTGCAGCAACCGCGCCGTCCGCCTTGGCGATCTTGAGAAACGCATCGGCCAGCAGTCCGGGGCGCTGCTCCGATGGATCGTTCGGTTGCAGCCTGGCCAGCTCGTCGCCAAGCCGGATCAGCAGCGCGGCCCGGCCTTCCAGCCCGACCATCTGGTTCTCGAAGCTGACCTGAAAGCCGTGTGTCAGATCGCCGACGGTGAGCGCCTTCAGCTTAGCCGCATCCACCCTGAGCGGCTGCGCCATGCTGGATGAGAACAGCCCCTGCCTGAACATGGTGAGCGAGGCGAGGCCCAAACCTTCCGAGCGCCCGGCCGAGATGCCCGTGATGGGCTCCTTGAAGCGCCAGGACATGCCCGCGCCTGCATCCAGCAGGACACTGACGATGACAAGATCATAGGCCGCCCTGACGCGCTCTTCAGATGAGCGCCAGACCGTTGCTGCATCAAGCTCTGCCCACAGGTTGCGGCCACCCGCATTGAAATGCCGCCAGCGGGCATGGAAGGGAATATCAAGCGTGGGGTAGTTCCGCCGTGTCGTATCGATCACCAGATCGACAGTGGCACCCAGCCTGCTCTCATCGAGTGCGATGTGAGAAAGCCTGTCCTCGCGTGCCAGCGCCAGCATGTGATGTGCGGCAGTACGCACTGCGCCTGCAGTCATGATCGAGGTCATGGGTTTGGTCATCTCGCCTGTGCACGCTGGAGGTCATGGTTCGACGGGCTCACCATGAGGATAGATGTGAACGGGCCATCGACGCAGATGTCGCGAACGTGGTGGCGTGTCTCAAGGATCCTCATGGTGAGCCCGTCGAACCATGAGTTCCAGACAGTACGTTCTTCAGCCACGGCATGCCCCGATCAGAACTTGTCCAGATCGCGGCCAACCGTCGCCTTGAGGGCGTTGTCGCCGGGCACGCCATCTGGCGCGTAGTATCCGGCGGCTTTCTTGGCCTCCATCTCGACCGAGGCATCCAGCGGGATCAGCTCTGGCGGGAGCGGCACGCGCTCGCCGATCTCGATGCCGGAGTTGATCATGGCATCGTACTTCATGTTCGACATCGACATCAGCCGGTCGATTTTCGTGATGCCGAGCCAGTGCAGGATGTCAGGCATCAGTTGCTGGAAGCGAGCATCCTGCACGCCTGCCACACATTCGGTGCGCTCGAAATAGGTCGCGGCGCTGTCCCCGCCTTCTTGCCGTTTGCGTGCATTGTAAACCAGGAATTTGGTGACCTCGCCCAGTGCGCGGCCTTCCTTGCGGTTGTAGACGATGAGGCCCACGCCGCCGCGCTGGGCTTCAAGTGTCGCCTCCTCGATGCCGTGGGTGAGATAGGGCCTGCAGGTGCAGATGTCCGAGCCGAACACATCGGAGCCGTTGCATTCATCATGCACCCGGCAGGCCAGACGCTTTCTCGGGTTGGCAAGGTCAGCCACATCGCCGATCACATAGGCGGTCATCGAGCCGATAGGCGGCAGGAACACCTTCATGTCAGGCCGTGTCACCAGTTCGGTGAACATGCCCCCGGTCTGCTCGAACAGCGTGCGGCGCAACTCGTTCTCGGTCGTGCCGAAACGCTCGGCAATGCCGGGCAGCCACCAGACCGAATCGACAGCAATTTTCGTGACGGAGATGTCGCCCGTGGCATGGAGGATGCGGCCATCAGGTGCCAGTCGGCGCGCAGCCATCGCGGCCGTGATTTCCGGCAGGTTGAGCCGGGCCTTGGTGATCGCGATGGTCGGGCGCACATCAACACCTTCGGCGATTTCCCTGGCGAAATCCTGCGCGACGCGGTGTCCCCACGGATCAAGCGAGACAATCTTGCCGGGCACGGACCATTGCGGGTGCGGGCCGATCTCGGTGGTGGGGTAGGTGTTGGTCAGGTCTGGTCTGGCGGAAGGGTTCATCGTGCGGGCAGACACGGCCAGCGCGCGGTAGAGCGAGTAGGCCCCGCCATAGGCGCCGATGACGTTGCGGTCGAGCGGGGTGGTCGTCGCGCCCACCACCGGACCGCGTTCCTGGACGGTGGCCGCGTCCCACGTGATCGGGAAGCGCGAGGTGGCCGTGCCCGGTTCGGGATGGGATGTGAGCCTGATATGGGTCGACCGGTTGGCGGTCATGCAGATTGCTCCAAAACGAACACGGCTCCGGACACGAACGCCGGAGCCTGATGATACCGACAAGGTGGCGCGACTGCGTGCTGTCGTCAACAGTCTCGACGGATTGCACGCGGCCCCTTAAACAGGGACATGACCTCGCCGACGTTTTCCCTCGATGCCCGCCTCGCTGCCGACACGTTTCCGGTTGCCGACTGGACACTCTGTCAGGTTCTGTTGATCCGTGACGCCCGCTACCCCTGGCTCGTGCTGGTGCCGAAGCGCGCGAATGTCTCCGAACTGCTGGACCTTGCCGCCGATGACCGGCTCCAGCTGACGCGCGAGATCGACCGGGCTGCTGATGGCCTGCGCCGCACGGTCCGGTGCGACAAGCTCAATGTCGCGGCGCTTGGCAACATGGTGTCCCAGCTGCATGTGCATGTGATCGCCCGGCGCAAGACGGATGCCGCCTGGCCCAAGCCTGTCTGGGGGCTGGGAAATCCCGAGGCTCATGACGATGCCGAAGTGGCTGATCTGATCCGGCGGCTCAATGCTGCCTTCGATGTTTAGCAGGCTGCTGAAGAATTTGGAACCGTGCCCGTCAGTGTGTGGTGTGCGAAGCAATCCAGACCTTGCCAGCGCGACCGGCCATTCCAGTTCTGGAGTGACTGAGATGGTACCGCGCGTTTCCGGAGCCATGCAGAGCCAGCGGAATGGAATCCGGAATCCAGACATTGTTTTGCGCGAAGCGCGCATGATGCGTTCGCTGCACTCACAGAACAATGGCTGGATTCCGGGTTCCGATCCGCTTCGCTACGCGGCCCCGGAAATGCGCGCTCACATTTTTCAGCAACCTTCAAGGTTTTCCCGAATATGAACGATGTATCCGGCCAGTCTCTTCTTCTTCAACGCAATGAGTTGTCCGCCAGAACCGGCTTTGCGACCGGCCTGTTTGACCGTGCGGCCGAGCTGCGCGACGATGAAGCTGCGCGTGCGGCCTTGCAGGCGTCGCCCCATGCCCGCTTCGCGGTCGTCGCCGGGGAAAAGCCGATCCTGAAGCGCGTGGGCGACGGGTTCAGTGTCTGGCATGATGCGTCCGGGCTTGCAGCGCTTGGCGCATCCGAGCATGTCGTGTTCCTGGGCCGTGATGACGGGGCAGGGCGCTTTGGTGTCCGGGTTGGTGCTGCGCAGGGCGATGTCCTGAAGGAGCGCCCCGATCTTCTGGTGCTGGACCTGCGCTCGCTGGCAATCCAGGGCCTTGTGCCGCCCGAAGAACTGGGCGCGATCGGTGAAGCCAAGGCCATGACTGACTGGCATGCGCGGCATCAGTTCTGCGCAAATTGTGGTGCGCGCACTTCATCGGAATCGGGTGGCTGGAAGCGCGAATGCGAGGCCTGCAAGGCGCAGCATTTCCCGCGGACGGACCCTGTCACCATCATGCTCGTGGTGCGTGGCGACAAATGCCTGCTGGCGCGGCAGTCACGTTTTCCGCCCGGCATGCTGTCGTGTATCGCGGGCTTTGTCGAACCTGGCGAGACCATCGAGGATGCGGTGCGCCGCGAGACGCTGGAGGAGACCGGGCTTGTTGCCGGCGAAGTGCGTTACCTGTGCTCCCAGCCCTGGCCATTCCCGTCGTCTTTGATGATCGGCTGCATTGCCGAGAGCCTGACAGACGAGATCACGCTGGACAAGACGGAACTGGAAGAGGGCCGCTGGTTCAGCCGCGACGAGGTGCGGGCCATGATGAAGGGCCAGCACCCCGAAGGCTACACCGCGCCAATCAGGGTCGCCATCGCCAACACGCTGATGCGCGCCTGGGTGGACGGCTGAACCGTTTCAGGTTTGCGGTGTTTCAGGTTTGCGGCTTGGCCTTCAATCCTGCCAGCATCGCCTTCACCGCATCCATGGCGGTGGCCATCGCGTCCGGGTCGCGCGAGCGCACGATCAGGTTGGTGTTGGGCTGGCCATCTTCGCCCCAGAACGGGTATGAGCCGATCATGGTGCCGGGATGTGCCTTGGCCACCGCGCGCAGCGGTTCTCCCAGATCGCCTTCCCGCATGTCGGCGCGCACGGTCTTCGAAAGCAGCTTCACGCCGGTCTGCAAGGTCGGTGCGACGCCATCCAGCATGGCCTGCATGATCGCCGGCACACCAGCCATGACGATGACATTGCCAATGCGGAAGCCCGGCACCTTGTTGTAGCTGTTGTGGACCAGTTCCGATCCTTCAGGCATCCGGGCCATGCGCAGCCGCGCCTCGTTCAGCTCTTCGGGCTTGAAACGTTCGCGCATGATGGCGACCGCGCGCGGGTCGACAGCGATGGGCACGCCGAAGGCCTTGGCGACGCAGTCTGCGGTGATGTCGTCATGGGTCGGGCCGATGCCGCCAGTGGTGAACACATAGGTGTAGCGGGCACGCAGCGCGTTCAGCCCGGCGACGATGTCGGCCTCCTCGTCGGGAACGACACGCACCTCCTTCAGGTCGATGCCGATATTGGTCATGTACTCGGCGATGTAGCCGATGTTCCTGTCCTTGGTGCGGCCCGACAAAATCTCATCGCCGATGATCAGCAGGGCCGCGGTGATGATCTGGGTGCTGGACATGGGATTTTCCTGGGGTGAAAGGTTGGCCATGTGGTAGGCGCGCTGCCCAGAACAGACAAGTGGAACAAGACAGACAAGTGGAATTGACCGCATGAAACTTCCCGTCCTCGTCAAGGGCCGCCTGATCCAGCGCTACAAGCGCTTCCTGGCAGATGTCGAACTGGCAGATGGCACTGTCGTCACCGCGCATTGCGCCAATCCCGGTTCGATGATGGGGCTGAAGGAACCGGGATCGAACGTCTGGCTGTCCATGTCGGACGACCCCAAGCGCAAGCTCAGGTATTCGTGGAAGTTGATCGAGGTCGATTTTGGCTGGAAAGGCCCACAACTGGTCTCGCTGGACACCGGCCACCCCAACCGGCTGGCCGAGGAGGCCATTGTGGCTGGCGTGATCCCTGAACTGAGCGGATACGGGGCGCTGCGCCGCGAGGTCGCCTATGGCAGGAACAGCCGGGTTGACCTTTTCCTCACGGACGAGGCGCGACCGGATGCCTATGTCGAGGTCAAGAACGTGCATCTGATGCGTGAGCCGGGGCTTGTCGAGTTTCCCGATTCCATCACCTCGCGTGGCGCAAAGCATCTGGAAGAGCTTGGCGACATGGCCCAGGCAGGCCACCGCGCCGTGATGCTGTTCGTGGTGCAGATGGAGGGGAGCCGTTTTTCCATCGCACGCGACATCGACAAGGCTTATGATGCCGCACTGACCCGCGCCATGGCACGCGGT
>JANMIB010000122.1:0-2307 GCA_031375605.1 Allobosea sp.
CAAGGCAAAGGGCCTTGCGAATGAAGCCATCGGCAACATCAAGCAGGGTGTCGGCAAGGCGATCGGCAACAAGGAAATGGAAGTCAAGGGCGTCGTGCAGGAGCGCAAGGGCGAAGCCCAGCAGGCTGTCGGCAAAGCCAAGGATTCCGTCAAGAAGGTGGTCGACAACGCCTGACCGGCTGTTGATCACAACATTTCAGCGGGCGGCCACCGGGTCGCCCGTTTGCATCCCTGACCATTGCCCGCAGGGGTGAGGGGACAGGCCCCAGAGTGGAGAGAACGACCATGTGGAACAGACGGAACAGCAGCAAGAGGCTTGATCGCGAGCTTGCCAGCCTGCGCACTGAATTTGATACGATTTACAACCGGATGCAGCGGCTCCGCCCGACGATGGGCAACGGGCGACATGTTCTCGCATCTGTTGCGCCGTGGCTCGAACAAGGACTGTCCGGTTCTGCCCCACATGCCGTCCGAGACATGACGAGGGCAGCTGCACGGGGTGCGGAGCAGATGTCGCATCAACTTGAAGATGTGTTCGACATGGCGACCGACGTGGTGCGCAGGCGTCCTGTGCCGGCGGGGCTTGCCCTGCTCGCGTTCGGCGTTGTTCTCGGGCTGGCAACCCGCAAGGCGATGTCTGCCTGATCCGGTCGCAGCGCCTGAAACAAGTTGCGTTGAAGACCTGCCGCGTTCGGCTGACGTTGTGACGTGCCCTGATCTTCGCGCAGGTGGAACAAAAACGCCGACACGCGTGTTGGACGACAAAGGAATTTGGCATGAAAATCTTGATGATCCTGACCTCGCACGACCAGCTTGGCGACACGGGCAGGAAAACAGGCTTCTGGCTCGAAGAATTTGCCGCTCCCTACTACGTTTTCAAGGACGCGGGGGCTCAGGTTGTCCTTGCCTCGCCAAAGGGCGGACATCCGCCGCTGGATCCTGCAAGCGACACATCCGAGGGTCAGACCGAAGCCACGCGCCGTTTCAAGGGTGATGGTCCGGCGCAAGATGCCCTGGCCAGGACGGTGCAGCTGTCAGAAATCAAGGCAGCCGAATTCGATGCCGTCTTCTATCCTGGCGGGCACGGGCCGTTGTGGGATCTCACCGATGATATGGGCTCGATCACGCTGATCACCGATTTTCTGATGCAGGACAAGCCAGTTGCCGCTGTCTGCCATGCTCCGGCCGTTTTCCGGCATGTGAAGGTCAACGGTGTGCCGTTGGTCCAGGGCAAACGCATCACAGGGTTTTCCAACAGCGAGGAGGTCTCAGCCAAGCTGGACGGCATCGTCCCGTTCCTGCTGGAGGATGAGCTGAAGCGCCTCGGCGGACATTATGAACATGGCCCGGACTGGCAGTCGTTCACGGTTGTCGATGGCAAGCTGATCACGGGCCAGAACCCGGCCTCTTCCTTTGTGGCGGCAACCGAACTGGTCGCCCTGCTCGGACAAGCCGGTCAGAGGCCTGCACCGCTGGAACCATCAGAGGCTCCGCTTGAAGCTGCCCGCGCGACATGAGGCAAGCTGTGACATCAGCCAGAACATTACCAGACGCAGATTTTTAATGATCTAAGTCTAATATCTCAAGAATGTGCGGTTTGAGTGTTGTCCGGACCTTGGCTTTTGCCTCATGTGCATACCACAATGGCCTACTGCAACAGATCGATTCCAGGTTGTCCCGCTGCTGATCGGACCTGCCGGGCTAAGCTGCGTTGGTTGCATGGCGCGCAACAGACGATCAAGGCGCTGAGGACTTTGAAACCGTGACCGGCACAGACAAAGACCATGAGATGCCGGATGGCGCGTCACCGCACGACGTCCAGGGCGAGCTGGACCCGAAGGTCCAGATCATGCTCGGCCGTGCGCTGAAAGCGCATTATGACGATCTGGCCCGTTCACCTATACCCGACCGTTTTCTGGTGCTCCTGGCCGAACTTGAGGCGAAGGAAAAGC
This sequence comes from Allobosea sp., assembly GCA_031375605.1. GTDB lineage: Bacteria > Pseudomonadota > Alphaproteobacteria > Rhizobiales > Beijerinckiaceae > Allobosea. Next base: position 1,953 of record JANMIB010000122.1, read on the forward strand.
GCGACAGCCTCTGAACGGTCGCAAGGCCATTCAGCTTGGGCTTGCCTGCTTCACGGGAAGGCCCTTTTCCGCCATCAGCTGTGCCAGTTCGCCTGACTGGAACATCTCGCGGGTGATGTCGCAACCGCCGACAAACTCGCCCTTGACGTAGAGCTGCGGGATGGTCGGCCAGTTGGAATAGCTCTTGATGCCGTCGCGGAGGCTGGCATCATCCAGCACGTTGATGCCTTTGTAAGGCACGCCAAGGTAATTCAGGATCTGCACGACCTGGCCTGAAAAGCCGCACATCGGAAATTGCGGCGTGCCCATCATGAAAAGCAGCACGTCATTGGCTTTCACTTCGGCATCGATGGTG
>JANMIB010000153.1:0-6468 GCA_031375605.1 Allobosea sp.
TGAGCTTCATTGCCTCGACCCTGTTCCGCGTCAGCGCCACAAAGCGCCTCGCGCTGTCGTGATCGGCTGGTCGGGGTGAGGATGCCTCCTTCGCCCCGGCCATTCATGACCAGTTCAGTGATGGTTCACTAAGCGGTCAGCATGAACTTTTTTCGCCCCATCTGTACAAAAGCCATCTGGCTGGTATGCCTGCTGGCCTTTCCGCAGGTGCTGGCACAGCAGGCATCCGCACAGGTGCAGGGCGCGTGCCTGTCGAGCGAGCAGATGCGCGAGGCGATCTTCGCCGGGCATGCCGTGCCCGCGACAGCCGCAACCCGCGCGGCGCGTGATGCGTCTGCGGGGGATGTGGTCCGCGTGCGCCTGTGCCGGGACAATGACAGCCTGATCTACCGCATCACCATGTTGCAACGCGATGGCCGAGTCGGCCACGTGACGATTGACGGCAGTTCGGGCAAAGTCTCGGACGTGCGCTGACGCGCCTTGCGATTCTGCCCGGTTTTGGAGGACTGCCACTTGCGACTTCTGGTTGTCGAGGACGACAAGGATCTCAACCGTCAGATTGTGACGGCGCTCGAGCAGGCAGGATATGCCGTTGATCGCGCTTTCGATGGCGAAGACGGCGGCTTTCTGGGCGAGACCGAGCCCTATGATGCCATCGTGCTCGATCTGGGCCTGCCCATGGTTGACGGTGTGACTGTTCTTCAGCAGTGGCGCCGGGCTGGCAAGACCATGCCGGTGCTGATCCTGACCGCGCGCGACCGCTGGAGCGACAAGGTCGCCGCCTTCGATGCCGGGGCAGATGACTATGTGGTCAAGCCGTTCCATGTCGAGGAGCTGCTGGCACGGGTACGGGCGCTGCTGCGCCGCGCTGCCGGCCATGCCACCAGCGAAATCTCCTGTGGGCCTGTGCGTGTCGACACCCGCGCCAGCCGTGTGCTGGTCGATGGCAACCCGGTCAAGCTCACCTCTCACGAATACCGGTTGCTGGCATACCTGATGCACCATCAGGGCCGCGTGGTCTCCCGTGGCGAGCTGGTCGAGCATCTGTACGATCAGGATTTTGACCGTGATTCCAACACCATAGAGGTGTTTGTCGGACGGCTGCGCAAGAAGCTGGGCGTCGAGGTCATCCAGACCATCCGTGGCCTTGGCTATGTGCTCGCCGCTCCCGGCACGCGCTGATTGCAGAAGGGGACAGGTTTCTGAAAGGATATGGCGCATGCGGCTGCCGCAAAGCCTGACGCAGCCCTCGCTGTCTGGTCGGCTGATCTTTCTGGCCGCGCTGTGGTCGTTTCTCATTCTGCTGGTCGCGGGGCTGATCCTCTATGCCTTGCAACGGCAGGTCACGGAGCGCGGGTTCGACGAACGCCTTGGCGTCTATGTCAAGGAAATCGTGGCTGACCTCGCCGCGCCTGCTGACAATGACCGCCAGCAGATCGGCGATCTTGGCGAGCCGCGTTTCGATCTGCCGATGTCGGGCTGGTACTGGCAGGTCACACGCACCGATTCCGAAAAGCCGGTGATACGCGCCTCGCGCTCGCTGATCGGCGGGCAACTGGCCAAGCTGGAAGATGTGGGTGCCGAGGAAAGCCGCGGGGTGCGCAAGGGCTATGTGATCGGCCCTGATGATCGCCGCCTTCGCCAGTTCGAGCGCCGCATCGATGCCGGTGAAGATGGCCGCTACACGATTGCCGTGTCCGCCCCGGCTGATGAAATCCTCGATGACATCCGCGATTTCAGGATAGCACTGACCATCACCTTCGGGCTGCTGTTCGTGGCGCTGATTGTTTCGACCTTGCTGCAGGTCCGCCTCGGCCTTGCGCCGCTGGCACGGCTGCGTCACTCGGTCGGTGATGTCCGCGTTGGCTCGGCCAGCCGCATCGATGGCGACTATCCCCCCGATCTGCGCCCGCTGGCTGGAGAACTCAACCAGTTGATCGAGTCAAACCGCGAAATTTTAGACCGTGCCCGCACCCATGTCGGCAATCTGGCGCATGCCTTGAAAACACCGCTGAGTGTCATCGTGAACGAGGCTGATGCGAGCCCCGGCGCACTGGCGTCCAAGGTCAACGAACAGGCGACGGTTATGCGGGACCAGGTCAACTACTATCTCGACCGCGCCCGCGCTGCGGCCCTGTCAGGCGCTCTGGGCGGCGTCTGCGATGTGCCGACCTCGCTGGGTGGCCTGATCCGCACCTTCGAGAAAATTTATCGCATGAAGGACATCACGTCGACCGTGAAGGTCGAGACGGCACTCCGGTTCCGTGGCGAGAAGCAGGACCTGGAAGAAATGCTGGGCAATCTGCTCGACAACGCCTTCAAATGGACGGATGACGAGGTCTCTGTCACGGTCAGTGCGTTTGAACAGGATGCACGGCAATTGCTGCGCATCGTGGTGGATGACAACGGGCCGGGTCTGCCTGAAGGTGCCCGCGCGGAGGTTCTGCGGCGCGGACGAAGGCTTGATGAGTCCAAGCCCGGCTCTGGGCTCGGACTGTCCATTGTCGTCGACGTGGCCAAGCTCTATGGCGGCCATCTGGCGCTCGAGGCCTCTCAAAGCGGTGGTTTGCGTGCGGTTCTGGTGCTGCCCGCCGTTTGAAGTCCCCTTCCAATCATGCAATTGTCTCAGTCCACCCTCATCAGCCAAGTGACACCATGTCTTTGATCTGCCGTGCCATCCACCTTGTCAGCCACAGGTTGATCTTGCTGGCTCCCGCCCTTGGCCTGGCCGCCTGCCTGTCCTCGCCTGCTCCCCCTCCATTGGCTGCATTGCCTCCGGATGGCCCGCGCGCCGTGACCGGCTGGCTTGCAGGGCCGGCGACGGAGGCCCTTGACGCAGGGGATCGTGACCGGGCCTTTGCGGCACAGATTTCAGCGGTTGAGACAGGTCGCCGTGCCTCCTGGCGCAGTGCGAAGGGCCATTTCGGCTTTGTCGAGCCGGGTGCCGAAGCAAGTGGCGTGTCAGGCGTCTGCCGCCCGTTCAGCCATACGGTCTATATCGATGGACGGGCGCAGCGCGGAACAGGATCGGCCTGCCGCAGCGCGGCTGGCATTTGGGATGTGGTGAGTTGATTGAAGCGGCGTGGTCTGCCGTCACGCGTGACGGTTTGTCGCCCGTCTGGCGGATGCTGGCAGCGCTGATTGGCTGTAGAAGAGCGTCATGTTGATCTGGTTCATATTTGCCGTCGTGGCGGGTGCGGTGATGCTGGCGGTTCTAACGCCGCTGGGGCGCAAATCCGTGCGCCCGATTGCCAGCGCGGATGCACGCGCCATGTATGATGCGCAAATATCCGACATCGCGCGTGATCTGGACCGGGGCGTGATTGCCCCTGGCGATGCTGAATTGGCCCGCGCCGAGATCGCACGCCGTTTCATCATTGCAGCGAAACACAACGACGAGAAAGTCGATGCGGTCGGCGAGGCAACCTACAGGCGCAGGCGGGCGGCATCGGCCATCATCCTGTCGACCATTCCGCTGGTTGCGCTGTCGTTCTACGGCGCGAAGGGTTCGCCGCACCTGCCTGCAAAACCGCTTGCCGCGAGATTGTCCGGCGACCCGGCCACAATGGACATGGCGGTTGCACTGACCCGCGTGGAAAACCACCTCCAACTCAATCCGGCTGATGGCAAGGGGTGGGAAATCCTCGCGCCGATCTATCTGCGCACGGGCCGCTATGATGATGCGGCACGTGCCTTTGCCAATGCTGCGACCCATCTCGGCCCCACCATGGAGCGGCTGGTGGATGTGGGCGAAGCACGCTTTCTGGCGGCCGGCGGGGTCGTGACCACCGAGGCCCGTCTGGCCTTCGAGGAGGCCCGCAAGCTTGCGCCCCTCAGCCCCAAGGGGCTGTTCTATCTGGCAGTCGCGCGCCAGCAGGATGGCGACAAGGCAGGTGCGATCATTGATCTCAAGGCCCTTCTGGACTCCGCCCCCCCCGATGCCGGATGGGCACCGATGGTGGCTGAAAGACTTGCGGAGATCGAGGGCAGGCCCCAGGCCGCTCCCCAATCTGCGTCCCAGATACCGCAAGACCGCATGGCGGCCATCCGCGGCATGGTCGACGGGCTCGCCACGCGCCTTGCAGCACAAGGCGGCAGCGCGGAGGAATGGGGTCGGCTGGTGCGTGCCCGTGCCGTTCTGGGAGAAAAGGCGCTGGCCGAAGAGGCCCTTGTCAGTGCGCGAAAGGCCCTCGTCGCGGATGCGCCCGGTCTTGCAAGCGTCGAGGCGATGGCGCGCGACAGCGGCATCGAGGTGCGCCCATGACCCGAAAGCAGCGCCGCCTCACGATCATCGGCTCCTGCGGCCTTGTCCTGTCGGTCGCGGCGGCTCTGGTGCTGTTTGCCATGCGCGACAACATCGTGTTCTTCCATGGCCCGTCTGATGTCATCGACAAGTCCATTCAGGCCGGGACGCGATTTCGGCTGGGTGGGCTGGTGAAGGCCGGCACCGTGGTGCGCGACGGGCAGACCGTGACTTTTGATGTGACGGACACCAGCAAGGAGGTCAGGGTGAGCTACACCGGGATCCTGCCGGACCTTTTCCGCGAGGGGCAGGGCGTTGTCACCGAAGGTGTGCTGCAGCCTAGCGGGCTGTTCAAGGCCGACAGCGTGCTCGCCCGCCATGACGAGAACTATATGCCGCGCGAGGTTGCCGACGCCCTGAAAAAGCAGGGTCAATGGCAGCCTGGCCCCGGCAAACCGCAATCCTGAGGCTCAAGACATGCTCGTTGAGATTGCTCATTTCGCCCTTGCCATTGCGCTGGGATTGTCGCTCGTCCAAATGGTGATTCCCGTCTGGGGTGTGCGCCGCAATGACATTGCCCTTGCGCGTGTGGGCGAACCTGCCGCGCTGGCCGTGTTTGCGCTGCTGCTGTTCGCCTTTGGTGTTCTGATGCACGCCTATGCGGTGTCGGATTTCTCGGTGCAGAACGTGGCCGAGAATTCCCATTCAGCCAAGCCGTTCATCTATAAATTGACGGGCACATGGGGCAACCACGAGGGCTCGATGCTGCTCTGGGTGCTGATCCTGGCCTTGTTCGGCGCACTGGTTGCGCTCGCCCGCAAATCGTTGCCTGACAGGCTCAGGGCCGGCGCGCTGGCGGCGCAGGCGTCGATTACAGTGGCTTTTCTGCTTTTCATCCTGTTCACGTCCAACCCGTTCAACAGGCTTGATCCCGCGCCACCGGAAGGCAACGACCTGAACCCGATCCTGCAGGATCTGGGCCTCGCGATCCATCCGCCACTGCTCTACGTCGGCTATGTCGGCTTCTCGATCACCTATGCGTTTGCCGTGGCGGCGCTGATCGACGGGCGGATTGACGCTGTCTGGGCGCGGGCTGTCCGGCCCTGGACACTGACCGCCTGGGCTTTCCTCACGCTTGGCATCTCGATGGGTTCATACTGGGCCTATTACGAACTGGGCTGGGGCGGCTGGTGGTTCTGGGATCCGGTGGAAAATTCCTCGCTGATGCCATGGCTCGCGGGGACGGCGCTGATCCACTCGACCATCGTGATGGAAAAGCGCGATTCGCTGAAAGTCTGGACGATCCTTCTGGCAATCCTGACCTTCTCGCTGTCGCTGCTCGGCACCTTCCTTGTACGCTCCGGCGTGCTGACGTCGGTGCATACCTTCGCCACCGATCCAGGCCGCGGACTGTTTATTCTCATCATCCTGATGGTGTTCGTTGGCGGCTCGCTGGCGCTGTTTGCCTGGCGTGCGCCACTGCTGCGGCAGGGCGGATTGTTCGCGCCGGTCAGCCGCGAAGGCGCTCTGGTGGTCAACAATTTGTTCCTCGCAGCGTCTTGCGCCACCGTGTTCATCGGCACGCTCTACCCGCTGGCGCTCGAAGGGTTGACCGGCGAGAAGATTTCGGTCGGCCCGCCCTTTTTCAACGCCACCTTCCTGCCGCTGCTGGTGCCGCTCCTGCTGATCTTGCCTTTCGGGCAATCGATGGCGTGGAAGCGCGGTGATCTGCTTGGCACGGCGCAGCGGCTGGCTGCTGCCATCGGTATCGGCCTTTTCGCCACCGTGCTTGTCTATGGCTTTACCTATGGCGGGCCAGTCGCGGCTCCGCTCGGCATCGGGCTTGGCGTCTATCTCATCGCCAGTGCCATCTGGGATCTGGGCGAACGCATCATCGCGCGGGCTTCGGGTGCAAGGGCCATCTGGTCGCGCGCCATCGGCCTGCCGCGATCGGCCTATGGCTCGGCCATCGCCCATGCGGGGGTCGGTGTCACGGTCATCGGCATCGCGGCGACGGCCTGGGCCACCGAGGACATCGCGGTGATGAAGCCAGGTGACCGAATGGTCAACGGCAACACCGCCATCGTGCTGCAGCAGGTGTTCCCTCGCACCGGGCCGAATTACCGCGAACTCGTGGGCCGTTTCCGCGTCGAGATCGGTGGCGAGGATCGCGGCATCACGGAATCGACCAAGCGCACCTTCATCACACGCAACAACATGCAGAC
>JANMIB010000175.1:0-9005 GCA_031375605.1 Allobosea sp.
TGAAGCCGTAGTTCGAGACGATGTCGAGCAGTTTCCTGACCACGACAAGCCCTGCAAGGAAGGCCGCGACAAAGCCGATCATGATCAGCACCACATTGTCGAAGCTGAGCGTCTTGTAGTTCTTGAGAAGGTCATAGGCGAACGCGCCGGCCATGGTCGGCATGGCCAGGAAGAACGAAAATTCGGCGGCGGAGCGCTTCGACGCGCCCAGCAGCATCGCGCCGACGATGGACGAGCCGGAGCGAGAGACGCCAGGCACCATCGCAAGGCACTGGATGAAGCCGATCTTGAGATACATCGGGATCGGAAACTGCATGGCGTCGTCGTGCTTCACCTCAAGATCGAGATCATCGACCACAAGCAGGATGAGCCCGCCCGCGATCAGGGTGCAGCAGACCAGAAACGGATTGAACAGCACGCCCTTGATGAAGCTGTGCAGGAACGCGCCGATGATGGCGGCGGGCAGGAAGGCGAGCAGCACACCAGCCACAAAACGCCGCGAGGCCGCGCTGGAGGGCAGGGTGATGGCCACATGCCAGAGCTTGCCGAAATACACCGAGAGAATGGCCAGGATCGCACCAAGCTGAATCAGCACGGCGAAGGTCTTGCCAAAATCGTCGTCCCCGATGCCGAGAAAATGATCAAGCAGCAGAAGATGCCCGGTGGAAGACACGGGGATAAACTCGGTCAGCCCTTCAACCAGCCCCAGAATCAGCGCCTTGAGATAGTCCATCAACTCCACGCCCTTCCACGGCCATCTTTCACGCCCACGTGACCATATCAACCGAATCGGGTTGTGGGCGGCGATCTTGAGTTCTATACGCCGTCACTTGCCCGCGCCATCCGGCGTTACAGATTGCCCGCGCCATCCGGCCTCTTTGCGTTCCGCTTCCTGCCAAAAGTCCCCAAAATCCATGCCCCGTCTCGTCCACGCGCCGTTCTGTCCCCACTCACGTTTCATCCGGCTTGTCATGTCCGAAATGGGCATGGAGGTCGAATTCAGCGAGGAGCGCCCCTGGGAGCGCAGCACCGAGTTTCTGACCCTCAACCCTGCGGGGACGACACCTGTCCTGATCGAGGAGGGCACGCTGGTGGTGCCCCACGCCGACATCATCGCCGAGTATCTCGACGAGACGCGCGGGCTGGCGCTGGGGGAGCGCCGCCTCCTGCCTGATCCACCGGCAGAACGCGTCGAGGTCAGGCGGCTGACATGGTGGTTCAACCACAAGTTCTTCGATGAGGTTTCCGGCCCGCTCACGCTGGAGAAGATCAACAAGCGCTTCATGCGCAACGAAGAGGGCGGCGGCTCGCCTGACACGGTTTCGATCCGTGCGGCCCGCTCCAACATGCGCTATCATCTGCAGTACATTGGCTGGCTCACCGCGCGGCGCAACTGGCTTGCGGGTGAGCAGATGTCCTATGCCGACCTTGCCGCTGCAGCGCATCTGTCCTGCGCTGACTATCTGGGCGACGTTGCTTGGGATGAAAGCGAGGGCGCGCGGGCATGGTATGCGAAGATGAAATCACGTCCGAGCTTCCGCCCGCTGCTGGCCGAGCGCGTGGCGGGCATGGCCCCGGTGGCCAGCTACGACAACCTCGACTTTTGAAGATTGCGCCTGCAAATCCGGGGAGATTGAAGGCCGCCATTCTGGCACGTGCCGCACTCGAAGGCTTTGCAGTGGTGCGCGTCACCGCCCCCGATGCCATTCCCGATGCTGCGAAGCGGCTCGCGAGCTGGCTTGGCGCTGGCCACCATGGCGACATGGGCTGGATGACTGAGCGGGCCGACTGGCGCGGCGACCCGGCAAAGCTCTGGCCGGAGGCACGATCCGTGATCATGCTCGGGCTGTCCTATGCGCCGGACACAGATCCGCTTGCAGCGCTTGACAGGAAAGGCCACGCCGCGATCTCTGTCTATGCTGCGCGGCGTGACTACCATGACGTGATCAAGGGCAAGCTCAAGACGATTGCAGGCGTCCTGGCCGCCGCCGATGCGTCCGTGAAGGTCTTTGTGGACACCGCCCCGGTGATGGAAAAGACGCTTGCAGAGGCAGCGGGCCTTGGCTGGCAGGGCAAGCACAGCGTTCTGGTGTCGCGCCAGCACGGGTCATGGCTGTTCCTGGGGGCCATCTTCACCACAGCAAGGTTGCCACCTGATGAACCCGAGATTGATCATTGCGGCACCTGCTCACGCTGCCTCGACATCTGCCCGACGAATGCGTTTCCCGAGCCTTACGTGCTGGATGCGCGCCGCTGCATCGCTTACCTCACCATCGAACATGCCGGACACATCGACCGCAGCCTGCGCACCGGCATCGGCAACCGCGTCTTTGGCTGCGATGATTGTCTGGCGGTCTGCCCATGGAACAAGTTTGCAGGTACCGCGCGGGAGGCAAAGCTGTCCTTGCGCGCCGATCTGCTGTCGCTGCCGCTTGATGAGCTTGCAGCACTGGATGACGGCTCTTTTCGCAAGCTGTTCGCCGGAACGCCGATCAAGCGGACGGGTCGTGACCGCTTTGTGCGCAACGTGATGATCGCCATCGGCAATTCCGGCATGCCGCATCTTGCGGGCTGTGCGCAGACAGCCCTGGATGACGCCTCGCCACTGGTGCGTGCCATGGCGGTGTGGGCGCTGGCCAGGCTTGATCCTGCGCAGATCACAGCACTGGCAGGGCAGCATCTCCTGACAGAGACGGATGCAGACGTGCGCGCCGAATGGCTGGAGACAAAGACAGATGAGCACTAGCATCGTGTCATGCCACGGGTGTCATTCCCGGCGGCCCGCAGGGCCGGGAAGGGAATCCATCGTCTATGTTGTGAATTTTGGATCCCCTTCCCGCGCCGTTGGCGCGCCGGGGATGACACCATGTGCAATCACGTTCCAGTTCCGTGGTGACATCGACGGGACAATCGCACCATGAAACTCGTCGTGCTTGGCATGGGCTATTCGGCGACCGAATTTATGCTGCAGGCGAAGGATTATTGTTCCTCCGTGGCCGCCACGGTCCGCAGCGCCCAGAAGGCGGCAGCGCTGAAGGCAAAAGGCATTGATGCCATGGTGCTGGACAGCGCAGGCTTTGACGAGAGGCTGCCCGCCGCCATCCATGCCGCCGATGCGCTGCTGGTGTCGGTTCCCGCAGAGGAGGGCGGTGATCCGGTGCTGCCGCTGCTGGGCGAGATCATCGCTGCCTCGCCTCGCCTCGGCTGGATCGGCTATCTCTCGACCGTGGGCGTCTATGGCGATCATCAAGGTGCTGCGGTGGATGAGAGTGCGGCCTTGCGCGCCACAAGCCAGCGCGGATTGCGGCGCATCGCGGCTGAACAGGCCTGGCTTGCCCTTGGTGCGACATCGGGCAAGCCGGTGCACGTCTTTCGCCTCGCCGGGATCTACGGGCCGGGGCGCAACCAGCTTGCCTCTGTGAGGGAGGGCACGGCGCGGCGCATCATCAAGTCCGGCCAGGTGTTCAGCCGCATCCATGTCGAGGACATTGCCGGTGCCTGCCTCGCCTCGCTGGCCAGACCGCAGGCCGGAACGATCTACAACGTCGCTGACAACGAACCCGCCCCGCCGCAAGATGTCATCGCCTTTGCTGCGGCCTTGCTGGGCCTCCCGCCGCCGCCGGAGGAGCCTTTCGAAACCGCGCAGATGTCGCTGATGGCGCGCTCCTTTTACATGGACAGCCGCCGCATCCTGAACCGTCGCCTGCGTCAGCAACTTGGTTATACATTGCGCTATCCTACCTACCGCGAAGGCCTGCGCGCGCTGTTCGAGGCAGGCGAGGGTAAGATGCCTGCCCCGCCCGGTTAGACGCGCCGAGCCGAATCGGGCATCTGCGCTTCACCATCGGGAGATGACAATGACCACGCCAAACGACCTTCGTGACAAGATGATCGTGGCGCTGGATGTGCCCACGATCAGTGAGGCTCACCGTATCATCGAGGCACTGGGCGACACGGCCAGTTTTTACAAGATCGGCTATCGGCTGGCCTTTGCGGGCGGGTTGGCACTGGCCGAGGAGCTGGGGCGGGATGGCAAGAAGGTCTTTCTCGATCTCAAGCTGCATGACATAGGCAACACGGTTGAGGAGGGGGTCCAATCACTCTGCCGCATGAACCTGACATTCCTGACCGTGCACGCCTATCCGCAGACCATGCGCGGTGCGGTGGAGGGGCGTGGCGATGCCATGCTCCGTCTGCTCGCGGTCACGGCGCTGACCTCCTACGACGATGGTGATCTGCATGATGCCGGCTATCGCCTCGCTGTGCGTGATCTGGTCAGGCTCAGGGCACAGCAGGCCCGCACCGCCGGCATTGACGGCATTGTCTGCTCAGCCGCCGAAGCAGGCATCGTGCGCGAGGCCATCGGCGCGAAGATGGTGATTGTCACCCCCGGCATCAGGCCTGCCGGGTCCGGCAGCGGCGACCAGAAGCGCACGCTGACGCCTGCCGAGGCGATCCGGGCGGGCGTCGACCATATGGTGATCGGCCGTCCCATCATTCTGGCAGCAGACCCGCGCGGCGCGGCGCGCGCCATCATGGACGAGATCGCGCAGGTCTCGTAAGACAGGTACCCGAGCTTCTGTCACATCTGGAGAAAATCATGCCCAAGGGCTATGTCATCGCACGCGCTGTCGTCACCAACGCAACCCAATGGGCGCTTTATGCCGCCGAAGCCTCCAAGGCGATGAAGCAGTATGGCGGCACGCCGCTTGTCCGTGGCGGGCAGATGAGCGTTGCCGAGGGCGAAGGCCGCGCCCGCAATGTGGTGATCGAGTTCGCAAGTCTCGACGAGGCAAAGGCTTATGCCGGATCGCCCGAATATGCGGCGGCGCGCAAGTTGCGCGAATGCTGTGGCCACATCGACATCGTCTGCGTCGAAGGGGTGTAGGAGGTTGTTGAAAGTTCTCCCGCGCGTTTCCGGAGCCATGGACCCTTTGGCTTGACCAAAGGGGGAATGGAATCCGGAATCCAGACAATGTGTTGAGCGAAGCGCGCCTGATGCGTTCGCTGCGCTCACAGGACAATGTCTGGGTTCCGGGTTCCGATCCGCTGGCGCTGCTCGGCCCCGGAAACGCGCAAGAATGGTTTGAACACGTTTTTCAGCAACCGGAATTGCATCGTCTGCAAAAATGGTCGTTGGTTTTGTGCAGACGTCAAGTTTTGTCCTGTTGTGGAGTACTATCCGATGCCGAAGGGATACTGGATCGCCAGGCTCGACATCACTGACCCTGATGCCTATGCCGCCTATCGTGCGAAGAATGCCCTTGCCTTTGCCAAGTTCGGCGGGCGGTTTCTGGTGCGCGGCGGGCCATACACGCTCGCCAAGGGCGAAGGGCGGGAGCACAATGTCGTCATCGAGTTCCCGAGCGGCGAAGAAGCACGCGCCTGCTATGCCTCTCCCGAATATCAGGACGCGCTGGCACATCTGGCCGTGATGGGTGCGACGGATCTTGTCATCATCGATGGATATGACGGCCCGCAGCCCGGCGATGCCTGATCTGCCGGAAAGCGCATCGCCTTAACCAAACATTGACCATCCTGGCGGCATGATACCTCAACGATACCGGCAAGCCTGCTTGCCACGATGCGGACATGATCGCGCCTCTTGGGCGTCTGGATTGCCCCTCAGGTATCCTGTATTCACGCCAATCCGGCGTGATCTGACAAGAGGACGTGAGAATTCCATGGCCAGCGACGTTCAACGCCGCGATCACTCCAGAACCGCGAACTTCCACGATCATGCTGCGCGTGATCTGTATGTCCGCCATTATGGTGCCATCGGCATCGCTGCTGTGGCTGCAGGCGCAAGCCAGCAAAAGACCACGCGGCCTGCGCCTTCCGTCCGAGATATTCCCGCGATACTCCGCCACGGCCCTGAAGCCGGCTGATGTTTTGCGTGAAGTTTTGACAGAACCCTGGATTCGAGACCCATGACTGTCACCCGGCGCTCGCTCCTCAAGATCGGCGCCGGTTTTTTATTGACCGGAGCCAGCGGCGGCGCCTACGCGCGCTTCCTTGAACCGGGCGGCTCGCTGGCCGTGACCCGCTATGCACTCTCCCCCGCCAACTGGACGCCTGGCCTCAAGCTCAGGATCGTGGCCCTGTCGGACCTGCATTGCGGCAGCGCGCACATGTCCCTGTCACGCATCAACGAGATCACTGAAATCACTCATGCGCTCGAGCCGGATGTGATCGTGCTTTTGGGAGATTACATCACCCGCACCTCTCGTAATGTGCATGGCCTGTCGCCTGGCACATGGTCGAAGGCGCTTGGGCGGCTGAAAGCCCCGCTCGGCGTGCACGCTATTCTCGGCAACCATGAATACTGGGATGATCCGGACATCCAGCGGCGCGGCCATGGTGATCCTTTCGCCAAGCTGGCGCTGCTCGACCAGGGCCTGCCGGTTCTGGACAACAGGGCCGTGCGGCTGACCAAGGACGGGCTGCCGTTCTGGATCGCGGGGCTGGCTGACCAGCTCGCCTTCAAGATCGGCTGGGACCGTGTGCGGGGAGGGCTCTACCGCGGCGTGGATGATCTGCCGGGAACGCTGGCGCAGGCCGCGGACGGCGCGCCCGTGATCCTTCTGGCCCATGAACCCGATATTTTCGCGTCCCTGCCATCGATCCGGCACAAGGCCAACCTTGCTGTCACCTTGTCTGGCCATACCCATGGCGGGCAGGTCAGCCTCCTGGGCTGGACACCGTTCATCCCGTCGGAGTTCGGCAACCGTTATGCCTATGGGCGGATCACGGAAGGCGGCAAGGACATGATCGTCTCGGCTGGTCTTGGCACCAGCGGCCCGCCCGTCAGGTTCGGTGTTCCGCCCGAGATCGTGGTGCTGGATCTAGCGTAATGGAAGGCAAGACAGGTTGAGTGTTTGCACCGGCTACGGCGGCTGACCCTTCTCCCCTTGCGGGAGAAGGTGGGCAACGCCCGGAAGAGGGGTCTACGTAACCATCCGGCGCGATCTCACGACCCCTCTTCCGCCCTTAGGTCACCTTCTCCCGCAAGGGGAGAAGGGCATCGCGCCGCAATGGCGTTTCTGACGAGGTGCAACGCAATACATCAGTGCCTGAAGGTAAAGAAGAGTCGCAACGACCAATGCAGCGGTCAGATCACGACAACCTTCGCGCCGACCTTGATCCGGTTGAACAGGTCGATCACATCGACATTGCGCATCCGGATGCAGCCCGATGACGACGCCTGCCCGATGGATTCAGGCTCGTTGGTGCCGTGGATGCGGTAAAGCGTGTCGCGACCGTCCTTGTGCAGGTAAAGCGCGCGTGCACCTAGCGGGTTTTCCGGCCCGCCAGCCATGCCGCCCGCGCGGGGGCGCAAGTGTGGCCAGCGCTCCAGCATCTCGGCGGGGGGCGTCCAGCTTGGCCATTCAGCCTTGCGCGCGATGTCCATCTGCCCGGTCCATCCGAAGGCTTCATTGCCGACGCCAACGCCGTAGCGGATCGCCTTGCCATCCGGCATCACAAGATACAGCAGCCTGTCCTGCGTGTAGATCACCACGGTGCCGGGCTTTTCCGGGGTGCGGTAATCGACCTCGTAGCGCTGGAACTGCGGATCAAGCTCCCAGTTGGGAACCAGCGCCATGTATTGTGCGTCACGCGCGCTCAGGCTCGGGTCCGGCACGCCGCGCAGGCAGCCACCCAGCACGAGAGCGACGACAGAAAGCGCCAGGATGCGGCGAATCGGGAGATATTGTGTCATGGATGAAACGTGCATCTGTCGTGGTTAACCAAGTCTTGCCGTGCAAGACATCCGAAAAGCGTGTGCTCGACATTTGCCCGCCAGCCGTGGCACTGCTGCAACGCACCATGTCGTTAGATCGTCATTTACAGCATTGCTTTTGCACAAAACCGGTCCCCACTTTTGCGCGCAATGCTATTGTCCGGAGCTGCCCGCGATGAGCACACTTGTCCTGTCCCATGCCGATGGCCTGCTTCATGAAACGCCTGCGGGCCACCCCGAACGGCCTGATCGCCTGCGTACCGTCGAGGCGGCGCTGGCGGTGGAGGGTTTTGCCGCCCTCCTGCGCGAGGATGCGCCGCTGGGCAGCGATGCTGCCATCCTGCGCTGCCATCCTGAAAGCCACATTGCTGCCTTGGTCGCCGCAAGCCCCGAGAGCGGGCTGTCTTCCATCGATGCCGACACGGTGATGTCTCCCGGCACTCTTGTTGCGGCGCGGCGAGCTGTTGGCGGTGCGGTCGCGGCAGTCGATGCGGTGTTTGGCAAGCGCACCCGGAACGCCTTTGTGGCCACGCGCCCGCCCGGCCACCACGCCGAACGCGCCCGCGCCATGGGTTTTTGCTTCTTCAACAGTGCGGCCATCGCGGCCCGCCATGCGCAGGCCGTGCATGGCGCTGGCCGTGTCGCGATCTTCGACTGGGATGTCCACCACGGCAACGGCACGCAGGACATCTTCTGGAATGACGCCAGCGTGCTGTATGTGTCCAGCCACGAGATGCCGCTCTATCCGGGCACGGGGAGCCCCTCCGAGCGCGGCGCGCATGACAACATCGTCAATGTGCCGCTGAGATCCGGCGATGGCGGGGAGGCCTTCCAGGAAGCGCTGGATGCCGTGATCCTGCCGCGCGTCAATGCCTTCAAGCCCGACCTGATCATCATTTCAGCGGGCTTTGACGCGCATTTCCGCGACCCGCTCGCCAATCTCAACTTCACAGAGCAGGATTTCGCCAACGCCACGCGCGAGTTGATGGAGATCGCCGACCGCCACTGCAACGGCCGCATCGTCTCCGTGCTGGAAGGCGGCTACGACCTGCAGGGTCTCGGCCGCTCGGTGGCAGCGCATGTCGCGGAGCTGATGAAGGGGTAAAAAACCCCACCCTGACCCTCCCCATGGGATGGGGAGGGAACGCGCGAGATTTCGTTAAGTCAGGATAAAAGCCACAAAAGCTGGCCGTTACCACCCCATACCAAGGGGAGGGCAGGGTGGGGCCTTGCTTGCTCGTGTTAACCGCTGACCCGCGCCACC
>JANMIB010000216.1:0-9952 GCA_031375605.1 Allobosea sp.
TAGGCCGATACATCGTGACCGTGAAAACATCGAAGCACCAAGTTTTCAGTTTTATTGATGCGTCCGTTCTCGCAGACAGCAAGCTGATCTGCTTTGCGATTGATGATGCCTTTGAGCTTGGCGTGCTTTCAAGCCGCACACATGTCGTTTGGTCTCTTGCAGTGGGTGCTCGCTTGGGGTTCGGCAATGATCCCACATATGTGAAGACGCAGTGCTTCGACCCGTTCCCGTTTCCGGACGCCACATCAGCCCAACAGGCCACCATCCGCGACCTTGCCGAACAGCTGGATGCGCACCGCAAGCGCCAGCAGGCCAAGCACCCTGAGCTGACCCTGACCGGCATCTACAACGTGCTGGAGAAGCTGCGTGCAGTCGAGGCGCTGAGTGACACCGACAAGGCCACCCATGAAGCGGGCTTGGTGAGCACCCTCAAGAAGCTGCATGATGATCTCGACCGGGCAGTGGCGGATGCCTATGGCTGGGCGGGGTCGCTGTCTGACGAAGACATCCTCGTGCGGCTGGTGGCGCTGAACCATGAGCGTGCTGCTGAAGAGCGGCGCGGCCTGATCCGCTGGCTTCGCCCTGCCTACCAGAACCCCAAGGGCACTGTTGCCGCGACCCGCGACCAGATGGGCATGATGGTGGAGGCCACAAGCGTCACCACGAAACCCGTCTTCCCGGCAACCCTGCCCCAACAGGTCGAAGCCATCCGCGCCCTGCTGCTGACACTGGACGCGCCCGCCACGGCAGAAACCATCGCCAGCGCCTTCAAGTCCGCCAAGCGGGACAGGGTGTCAGACGTGCTCGCCTCACTGGTGGCTATGGGCAGGGCGCACAGGCTGGACGGGGAGACCTATGCCAGTGAGACAGCGATGATGGCGGCTTGAGGGTGTGATGACGGCAGTATATCCCGTGGCTTCTGCATCTCAAGGGGCGGCATGGCGAGCGGCTGCACGTCTGGCCTTTCGACGGCTGGGTGCCACCGCCGGGCAAGCATGTGCTGGTGGAAGCCTACCCGCGCCTGTTCAGCAGCCAATTCCCGCCCGAAGACCGCAACGGTGATCAGCACGACGCCTTCGCTGTAAGCGCATGGCTGCACGCGCGGGATGCTGACGGGTCGCTAGACACCTACTTTGAGCCGGACCTTGCGCCTGACGAACGTCATGTGGCGAGTGTGGAAGGATGGATCATTGGGCTCAAGAATGGTCCCGTGACGAAAGCAAAGCCAGCGCGGAAGGCGATCACCAAGGCAGCATCAGGCCCGCACATCTTGCCCGGTCATCACTGCCAAGTCGTGCTGATCGTCTCGAAGCCAACGCAGGGTGACATTCTCAGGGGCGTGGTGGAAAGCCTGAATGACAAGGCGTTGCGGGTGCTTTTCGCATCTGAGTTGGCGGAACACCGGATTTGCAAGGAACTGGCGAGCGGCGCGAGCTCAGTGGTGTTCATCGCAGATGTGACGGTGGAGACCGTAAACCGGGAGCCTTGTGCGTATCGGGTGACGGCTGTGCAATGAAGTGTGTTGAGAACGCGTGCGTAATCCTGGATCAAGGAAGCGGTAAACGGATTGACCACTAGGTGGTTGTCGGATCAGCTCCGAAAGTACATATGATTGCGAGTCGCTGGTGCGATATTTCCGCAAGTTCAAAAGAAAAAATGATGACACGTCCAAGCGACTTGCCGGATTTTGGGAGCCCGCCACTGAACGAAGTGGCTATTTCCGTGCAGTTCGACAAGTTAGATCAATTTCGTATCGTGCATGCGGGTCCGCTTTGGGACCGTTTCCGCAACGAGGGAGACAAAGTTGAGTATTTGCCTCCCATACAGCCTGTGTTTGAAACATTCGGAGTGCAGCGACCCGGGCTACAACAGATTCAATTGCAGTTTGCAGATGGACCCGAGTTGCCGCGTATGTGGTTTGTCCGCCAAAATGCATCTGATTTGATCCAGTTTCAAACTGACCGCTTCGTGCATAATTGGCGGAAAGCTGGTACTGGTATCGATTACCCACGGTACGAGAAAATCCGCGCGAGCTTCATCGACGAGCTTCAGATACTTGAAACATTCGTGTCAGATAATGAGTTGGGGGCTATTAGGCCTAACCAGTGCGAGCTGACATACGTGAACGTGATCAAACCTACGAATGGAGAGAATGTGCTCACCTTTGCACCGCCTTCGTCAGTCGTTGATGTCGGAGATTTGGAAGACTGTTCGGTCACGCTTAGATACCAGATGATTGGGCGTGATGGGATGCAGATTGGCAGGGTTGTCGCGCAAACGATGCCGCTTTTCGATGTTAACGGGGAACGCGCATTGCAGCTTTCTATTACCGGGCGCGGACCTCCCGCTGAACCCACGATCAACTCTGTAATGGACTTTATGGACGCCGCGCGTATGGCTGTTGTTAAAACGTTCGCCCGAGTCACTTCAATCGATATGCACAAAATTTGGGGCCGGAGTACATAATGTTTCATTGGAGCCATGGGAAAGCTTCCCAGACATCTAGCAGCTTGACCGCTGTCACTATGCCCGAAGATGCTGGCGTAAAGTCAGTGGCGTTATCCGCCTACCGCTGCGATTGGATGCAGCACGCAATTGATCGCCTTGGACACCTATGCCGCCTTCGGCGCGGTTGGGACGGACATAACGGCTTGCCTGCCAACAAAAGCACAGCGCTTTTCGCAAGCTCGGTTATCGGCTCGCTGATGCTGCCAAATATTCCTGCACCGTCCATCATGCCGTTGTCTTACGGTGGCATACAGGTGGAATGGCATCGTAACGGATGGGATATCGAGATTGAGATTGCAGGCCCTAATCAAGTTTTTGTCTACACGCGCGAACTCACGTCTGGCATCGAACAGGAGTTCAGCGGTGGTGCAAACTTAAGCAGACTTCGGCAGATCATTGATTTGATCAAGACGTGACTTCCGGGTAACTCATGCCGCTTTACCCGCCGAAAGACGTGACCGGTGATGTTATTCGCCACGACAATCCAACCATAGCCGACAGCTCCTTACTGATCCGGCATATCAACCCTGAAGAACATGTCGTACCGGACGAAAACCTCGGTGGTCGTCGTATTGGCAGCAATGCGTTCAGTGCAACAAGCGGCGATCCCGATCACGGTGTGTCGGTGGATTTAGGCCAACTGCTGGAAGAGCAAGGACTGGCACTTTCCGCAATGGTTCCGCATCAGTTTGGTGCTGTGTCGTTGAAGGTTGGTGATGTCCGTTCATTGTCTTTGGCTGTTGGATCAGACCCCGAAACATTCAACGAGTTTCACGGGCAAGTGTGGGGTGTAAAGAACAGCGGTCTTCGCAGGAGGCTGCATAACCTCGTAATAGGTTGGGTTCGTGAACTGCCGGATGTAGCACTCAAGAAATAAGGAGGCTTGGCTGGCAAGGCTTCAACGTCTTTACTCCACTTGACACCCACACAGCATTCCCACACAAAGCGAAAATGTGAGCGGAAAAAACACTGATATATCAATGGTACTTGGTGGAAATCTGAAAATTCAATCCTCTCCGCCGGCACCATTTTTTAATGACTTGGCTCATTGTTCGGGCATGACTTTCGGTGCCGTGCCACATTCGTGCCACGTAAGGCGCTAAATCGGGTTGCTCCTCATCCCAACGCAGTTGCCGATGCCCCAAATGTCGGGATGTGGTCAGATCGTCGAGAGTCTCCAGGCATGGGGAAACTCGGCATAATCCGAGGTCGTAACGCCGTTGCGGGTGCTGCCGGGGTAGGCGCTGAGGGCTGCAACCACAGTGACACGCAGCACAACGGTTTCATCGGGTTTGACCAACCCTGCATGGACAGCGGCGGCCCCGAGATGTGAGTCGCGCGTGTAGGTGTCCGTGCCCCAGACCTGCCCTTCCAGCGCACCCTTGACCCGAAAATAGTAGGTTGCGCCGACCACATCGCAAAGGCCGTGCATGCCGCTTGGCGCATCGGAAGCGACATGATTTTGTTCGAGCAGTTTCTTGAGCTGCTTGCGAGAGAGCTTCCCGCGATGATCGAAATAGGCGACGAGTTCCTGGACGACCTTCATCACGTGTTCTCCCGCTGCATGCTGATGACCCGCCCGTAAGGCGGCGAAAAAGACGTTCCGTTGCCCGGCACGGCCCAGAGCACGGCATAAGGCATCGCCTCGGATGGATAGGTGATGTCGCCATCGGTGATAACGATGGCGGCGGTGACGCGGGCATCACCGGCGAGCGCCAGCAGCGCGGGCGTCATGTCGCTGCCTCCGTAGCCAGCGATCTTGTAGTCGGCGAGTCCGACCGGCGAGAGCATCTCGTCGCAGGTCACCTCGGTGTCGCACTGCACCACGCGAATGTCATCGATGCCGGTTGCCTCGCAGAAATCGGCGATGGCACCCAGCGCATAAGGAATTTCGGCGCTCATGGACCCGCTGGTGTCGAGGATCACGTTGAGCATCATCGAATGGCGCTGGCGGCCGGGCAACACAATGTCAGTCCGCTCCGCCCCGCGGCGCGAGGCACGCGTGAAGGTGCGCTCGCCGGGGGCCGCACCTTCCAGCCAGCGTTGCAGCGCAACCTGCCATGGCGTTGAATAAATGCCGCGCAGCGCACGCACCTCATGTCGTGCACCGCCGCCAACCGTGCCGCGCCCGCGCATCAGCCCAAGCGCTTTGGCCATGGCCATGCCTTTGGCCGCAAGCTCGGCCATCGCCTTGGCGAGGGCGGCCTGCTCTTCAGCACTTTCCGGGAACATCTCGCGCTCGGTGACAGCGTCAAGCACATCACCTGTCTTGCCGGAAGATGGCTTTGCCTGCCCGCCAAAGATTTTGTCGGCGGTGACCATGACGCCTTCCCAGACGCTGGTCCGCGTCGGAGTGGAGCTGGCATTTCTGCGCATCTCCAACACGATTTCCTCGGCTGAACGCTCACGCGCGCCCTGCATGTCGAGCCCGCCTGCAGGGATCTTGTCGAGGCCAAGGGCGTGCCGCAGCATGTCATTGATGATGTAGTCATGGGCGTAGTTGAACTCGAGCCGGCCTGATCCCACCGCCCGGTCATGGGTGCGCAACGCCAGATGCAAGAGTTCATGCGCCAGCACGAACAGCAGCTCATCCGGTGACAGACGCTGCGTGAAGGCGCGATTGGCCACCATGCGGCCAGAGGCAAAGATGCCCATGGTTGGCACGCTGTCATCGAGAGCGACCCGCACCGCTGCCGCCAACCCCGCCAGATGCGGGAACGGCACTGTCACCATCCGAAGACCACGCGCGATGCGTTCCAGCGTGGCGCGATCCGCTTTGGATACCAGCGCCTCGGAGGTCATGCCGCGACCTTCCGGAGCAGCGCCAACATGGCAGGTTCCGCTCCGAGCGCGCCCCACGTCTCGACCATGTCGGTGAGCAGGATGAGCTGGTGCTCATTTGTGAGACTGCGCAGAAACCTGTTGATCAGCCGCGGCGGCAAATCCTTGGCGCGGCCATCGCGGACGAACTGGCGGATGCAATCGAGGATGAACCAACGTGCGGAATCGCCCTTTGGCAGCAGCTCAGGCTCGCGGATATAGCGCTCGATGGGTTGCACCGGGCCGATGCTCTCTTCGGCCAGCGCGCAGAAAACTGCCGCATCCTCCGGCGACAAACGCCCATAGGCCAGCGCCCGGCGGGTATCGGCGGTGAGTTGTCCTGCCCTCTCGGCCAGATCGAAGGCGCGCGACAACAGCGACCAGGAGCGCGGCGTGGAGAACGGCACCGGATCAGACGGCACCGGTCGCATCAGCGCATCTGGCACAGTGGTAATGAAGCTGCGGATTTCGCGGCGCACCCCGGCACGCTGCGCCCAGGCCAGCCATTCGTCGACATCGTGGCGGATGTTGAGGATGGTGACACGGTTGACAAGCGCCGAACTCATAGCGCGCACCAGCGCGCGGTCTTGAAGGCGATTGCCGGCAGCGACCACCCAGGTTCCCGGCGGCAGGGCATGCTCACCAAGACGACGCTCCAGCAGCAGCGAATAAAAGGCTTTCTGCACATCAGGCGCGCAGGCGGGCAATTCATCAAGAAACAGACAAAACGGCTCTGGCCGCTCCGGCAACAGGATGCGCGGCGGGCAGAACACCGAACGCTCACCGATGATGCGCGGCACGCCGCTGACATCCTCCGGCGCGATCTGCGTGCCCAGCAGCGAGCGGCAAGGCAGGCCCGCCTCGCGCGCCGCCTCATAGACCATCTCGGACTTGCCGATGCCGGGCGCGGACAACAACAGGAAGCTCTGCTCCTGCGCCATGCACTGGATCAGCTTCTTCGCCTGGCGAAGCGTAACGACCTCGTTGAAAGCACTCTGGCTTGCAGTCATCGACATCCCCCGGCATGGCCGACTTAAGCCGCTGCCAGGAGGAAACAGACCTCCCGCACGCGGCTTCGGGGATGAAGATCGCCTTGGCCGGATGAACGGGAGCTGCACCAAATGTGACAAGAATATGGCGAAGCAGGAGCTGGGAAAGCACGGCAGAATGTCCGTTCAGCCAACACTGTTTGGAAACGGAGCCTGAAACAACCGGTGTCGGTCCATTCAACAGCACCACGTTTGATCAAGTCAAACCAGTCAGCGCGGCCACGCCACTTGCATCATTTTCCCGATCAGACGGTCGTGATCCTGCGGTACAGGTGCCATGAGGCATGAGCCAGGACGGGAATGAAGATCGCCAGCCCGACAAAGGCCGTGAGCGCGCCGACCCCCAGCGCCAGCGCGATGATGCCGCCCCAGAGTGACATCGTGACAGGGTTTTTCAGCACCGCGCGCGTCGACGTGGCGATGGCGACCCCGACATCCGTGTGCTTGTCGAGCAACAGTGGAAACGACACGGCACTGAGCATGAGCGCGACCACGGCGAAGGCCAACCCGACGATGTGGCCCACCACGATCAGCCGGACACCATCGGCAGTGGTGGTGACGCTGGTGATGAAGGCGCTGATGCTGGCCGGTTCTTCCCCGCGAAAGGCCCAGCCATAAATGGCCATGGCAACCCAGAGCCAGATGCCGAAGAGCACGAAGAGCAGACCACCAAGGATGAGAATCGAGCGGATGGAGCGTGCGTCGAACACATCGAGCGCATGCCTCCAGCTGGTGTCGAGCCCCAGTTCGCGCCTGCGGCTGATCTCGTAAAGCCCAAGACCCGCAAACGGCCCGATCAGCGCAAAACCGGCCAGAAGCGGAAACAGCAACGGCAGAACATTGTTGTTGATGCTGAGTTGCGCCAGAAGCAGCCCTGCAACGGGATAGATCAGGCCCAGGAAGATGATATGGCTTGGTTTGGCCATGAAATCGGCCCAGCCCTTGCGCAACGCATCAACCAGATCGGACAGGCCGATCTGGCGCACGGCCAATGCCTCATGCACAAAGTCGTCAGACACTCGCAGCTGCTTGCGTGTGGTCTCGGTGGCTTTCGATACAACCTGTTGCGTGGCCATGCGTCGCTCCCGTGCCTGTTGGCCCGGAAACGTCGCTGGCAGCCGCGGATGGCTCAGAATGCGGCGTCGCTCAAGACCCCGGACAATCACCTGAGATGATCAGTTTCGAAGCTGCGCGTCAATCAAGGCAATGTGACGGCAGCCAGAAGCTGCCCAACAGCTGCTCATGACACCTCATGCCCCCGGCGGCGCATCAGGCAGCACGGACTGGATCTCAACCTGATAACCTTCCGGATCGTTGAACACGATGACGCGGATGCCGAGCGCGTCCACGTTCTTCGGGCCTTTGACGATCTCGATGCCCTTGCCCTGGAGATAGACGCACCACGCATCGACATCGCCCACACGCAGGCAGATCTGGACGGGCTTCACAGGGTGCGCCTTGTGGCTGCCATGCGCCTCGTCCACCAGGCCAATATAGCCATTTGCGGTGACCGCGTAGATTTTCGACCAGCCCTGATCGATGGCGAGCGTGAGACCCAGCACATCCCCGTAAAACGCCATCGCCCGCTTGAGGTCGGTGAAGTAAAGAAACGTGATCAGCTTGGAGGTGGTGTCATGGGAGGGACGCATGGGGCTTCCTGGTTGGTTTGCCGGTCAGCACAACGTGGCACAGAGAACCCTCTGCACCAAGGAACATGCACGCCAGAGAGGCAGCATCACTTCCCCCTTGCTGGCGTGGTTTTTGCCTGTCACAGTTGACCGAACAAGAAGCCGTGCAAGAAGCTGTTATTGCTGAAGGTTGAAACGCCCTTATGGCTGCATTTGATGAAATGAGCGGGTTTGACGGGGAAACCCGTGACGCCTATTCCAAGCTCGAAAACTGGTTGAAAACAACCCCGCCCGAAGAGTTCGCCACGCGGCGCAGCCAGGCCGATGTGTTTTTCCGCCGCATCGGCATCACCTTCGCTGTCTATGGCGAAGAGCAGGACACAGAGCGGCTGATCCCGTTCGACATCATACCGCGCGTCATCACCGGGCCGGAATGGTCGGTGCTTGATCGCGGGCTGCGCCAGCGCGTCACGGCGCTCAACATGTTCCTGAAGGACATTTACGGGCCGAAGGAATGTCTGAAAGCCGGGATCATCCCGGATGACCTGGTCTATCGGAACGCAGGGTATTGCCTGCAGATGATCGGCCAACCGGTTCCGCATGATCTTTACGTGCACATTGCCGGCATCGACATCGTGCGTGTGGATGCCGACAATTTCTATGTGCTGGAAGACAATGCCCGCACCCCTTCAGGCGTGTCCTACATGCTTGAAAACCGCGAGGTGATGCTGCGCCTGTTTCCGGAGCTGTTCGCGCAGCACCGCGTGGCCCCGGTGGAAAACTATCCCGATGCCCTGCTGGCCACCTTGCGGTCGCTGGCACCTAACACGGCCTCCAAAGATCCGGTCATCGTACTTCTGACCCCTGGACAGTTCAATTCGGCCTTCTACGAGCACTCGTTCCTGGCGGACAAGCTCGGCATCGATCTGGTCGAGGGCTCGGACCTGTTCGTGCGCGACGAGGTCGTCTACATGCGCACCACCCAGGGGCCGAAGCGGGTGGATGTGATCTACCGGCGCATCGACGATGACTACATCGACCCCCTTGCCTTCCGGGCAGACAGCGTGCTTGGCGTGCCGGGCCTGATCAGCGCCTACAAGGCCGGCAACGTGACCCTGACCAATGCTGTCGGCACGGGCTTGTCCGACGACAAGGCGGTCTACAGCTACATGCCCGACATCGTGAAATTCTACACCGGCGAAGAGCCGATCCTGAAGAACGTGCCGACCCACCGCTGCCGTGAACCGGAAGCGCTGAAATACGTGCTCGACAACCTTGGCGAACTGGTCGTGAAGGAGGTCAACGGCTCTGGCGGCTACGGCATGCTGGTCGGCCCGCACGCCTCGAAAGCTCAGATCGAGATCTTCCGCAAGAAGCTGAAGCACGAGCCGGAGGGCTTCATCGCGCAGCCCACGTTGGCGCTCTCCACCTGCCCCACCTTTGTCGCTTCGGGCGTGGCACCGCGCCATGTCGATCTCAGACCCTTCGTTCTTACCGGGTCTGATGGCATCCGCTGCGTGCCGGGCGGGCTGACGCGGGTGGCGCTGAAGGACGGCTCGCTGGTGGTCAATTCCAGCCAGGGAGGCGGCACCAAGGACACCTGGGTTCTGGATGACACGGGATCCGGGCCGACAAGTTCAGCCCGGCAAACGAATGCAACCCAGCAGCAAGGGAGCAACTGAACCATGCTTTCTCGCACCGCAGACAGTCTTTACTGGGTTTCCCGCTATGTCGAACGCGCCGAATATCTCGCGCGCATCCTGGAGGCGACGCAGCGGCTGACCGCGATGCCGCTCGCCTACGTCGGCGAAACCAATGAGTGGGAATCCGCGGTGGCGACGGCCGGCTGTGCGGCGGCGTTTTTCGCGGTCCATGCCGAGGCCACCGAGGAGACCGTCACCGAGTTTCTAGCCTTCTCCACCGAGAACCCCTCGTCGATCCGCAATT
>JANMIB010000370.1:0-6482 GCA_031375605.1 Allobosea sp.
GGGCCCACTGCCATATGCGGTTCCGAGGCTGAGCTCTGAAGTTGGCCCTGTTGCAGCCCTAGAGCATGCTGCGAAAAAGTGGGTACCGGTTTTGTGGGATCGCAATGCTCTAAGTTAAGATGATCTAGTGCTGCGAAAACCGCCGCCGTCGACACCGGAACACCCGGATTGATGAGGACAGCGTGCAGCTTTGGCAGCTTGAGCGGTGTGCCCAGCACATCGCCGATCCCTGCCATCATGCGTGCCTTGGACATCAGGCACACCGGAACATCCGCACCCGTCTGGCGTGCTGCCGCCATCACGTCCGGCAGATCAGGTGGCCAGCCCCTTGCGCGGGCCACAAGCCGCAAGGCCGCCGCAGCATCAGCCGAGCCTCCGCCGATGCCTGACGCCACAGGCAGTCGCTTGATCAGCGTGAAATGACCCACATGCCCCAGAGGGCGTCTGGTATTCAGGTGCTGCACGGCCTTGAGCACGAGATTGCTGTCATCTGCGGCCAGCCCGGAGGCAAACGGCCCGGTGATGCTCAGGCCATCCGCTCTGGCCGGGTCAAGCGAAAGGCTGTCGCCAATGCCGGCGAAGGCGACAAGACTTGTCATGTCGTGATAGCCATCGGACCTGCGTCCATGGATGGCCAGCGTCAGATTGATCTTTGCAGGCGCACGGCTGGTCAGCAAGGGCGCTCCATGGCGCGGTTTTCAGGCCGATAGCGAACCATGGGCAGAGTAAAATCTCCCCCCGCCCTGGCTCTCCCGGCTGGCATACTATTCAGCCATCATTTTTTTTGGGTGGCTCTGCGGTGGCAGAGGCTGGCTTGGCATCATCTTCCATGCCGTTTTCAATTTTCCGCAGGATTTTCGGCAGGTCTTCCGGATCGGGATTGAGGTCGCGCGCATGGTTCCACTGGAAGCGGGCTTCCAGCTTGCGCCCGGTGCGCCAATAGGCATCGCCCAGATGGTCATTGATCACGGGGTCTGCTGGCTTGAGATCGATGGCGCGCTCCAGCTCGCGGACAGCATCCTCATAGCGGCCAAGCCGAAAGAAAGCCCAGCCGAGACTGTCGATGATGTAGCCGTCGCGTGGCTTCAGCTCGACCGCACGGCGCAACATTCCGAAAGCCTCGTCGAGGTTGAGGCCCTGATCGACCCAGGAATAGCCCAGATAGTTGAGCACGAGCGCCCGGTTGGCCGCCATGTTCTCGGGGATCAGCTCCAGCGCCTTCTTCAGGTCGGCTTCGGCCTGGGGCCAGCGCTTCGTGCGCTCGTAGGTGATGCCGCGCGCATAGAACAGGTTCCAGTGATGACGTTCTGCCGTCTTGATCAGCGCAACAGCGCGCTCATAATAGGTGGCTGCACGGGCAAATTCCTTGCGCGCACGATAAACCCCGCCAATGGCCGACAGGGCATCCAGATCATCCGGGTCTTCCTTGATAGCCGCTTCAAGATGCTTGATGGCCTCGTCCTTGCGGCCCATCGTCTCGAGCGCAAGGCCGATCTGGACTTCAGCCACGCCTCGCAGAGGTGAATTTGCGGGCATCTTGTCAAACACCGCAATGGCGTCGTCCTGCTGCTTGGCGCGCTCGAGCGTGTCACCCAGCGTGATGATGGCCATGTCGTGGTTTGGATCAAGATAAAGCGCCAGTCTCAGGTAGATGATGACGATGGCAGAATCATTGTCCTCCCGGTTGCCGGCGCTGCCAAGGCCGTAAAGGGCTTCCGCTGCGCCCTGCTGGGCGTTCATGACGGTGCGTGGCAGGCCTGGCGGGGTTGCGCCGGGCTTGGCGGCTGCCAGTGACGAGATGGCATCGCGAATGATCGGGTGGTTGGGCAACAGCTTGTTGAAGCGGTCATAGGTCTCGCGTGCACCGGCCATGTCGCCGCGCCGCGACTGGAACCGGCCCCAGGCATCGACGGTGCGCAGGCTGACGGCATCGCTGTCATAGGTTGCCTTCAACCGCTTCTGCGCCTCGGCGGTGTTGCCAAGGACGTCGTGGATGAGGGCGGCATGGTAGTCGCGGAATGTCGTGATCGAGGTATCACCGCGCAGCCGGTCCACGGCCTCGATGGCCTTGGCCTGATCGCCTGCGCCGGCAAAGGCCCAGGCCGTGAGCAAGGTCGAGGTGATGTCGGCAGCCCGGCCCCTTGCGCCGCCCCTCAGGCGCTCGCGCGCTGCCTGGAACTGGCGGTTCTTCAGCGAACGCACAGCCAGCGTCATCTGCGCCAGGCCGTTTGTCGGGTCGCGTTGGATGATGCGTTCCGCCGCACGGAAGGCATCCGGCATAGCGCCATCTGCCAGAAAGGCGATGAACGAGCGTTCGATCAGCTCCTGGTTGCGTGGATCGGCCTTCAGCGCCTCGCGCAGGAACGTGGCGGCTGCGCTGGTGTCGCGTGCCGAACCTGCAATCAGCGCCGCAAGATAATTGCCCTCGATGCTGTCGGCTGGCTCGAAACGATCAGGCTGGCGTGTCTGTGCGCTGGCGAATGCCGCCCCGCCCGCAAAGGTCATGGCTGCGGCCAGAATTGCTGTCCGGGCGAGCCGGTGGGCCAGTGCGCCCGTCCGTGTCAGCTGATGACGCAACGCTGCAGCAGAAAATCTGAAAAATGTCACGCTCGCCTCATCCTGACCTGCTTGCGGTGCCAGATCTCTCGAAAGATTCGAGATCCGATTCAGCGCCACACCCACATTTGCCGCGCAAGATGGCCGTATCGCGGCTTTTGCACAAGCTGCCATGCAAGGCAGCGGCCGTCACTTTGAGGGCATCTCGTCACAGTTACGCGCAAACGACGCTTCGGGTGCCATATGTCTCGTCACATATTCGGATAATTCGGCCCGCCGCCGCCTTCTGGCGTGACCCAGTTGATGTTCTGCGACGGATCCTTGATGTCGCAGGTCTTGCAGTGGACGCAGTTCTGCGCGTTGATCACGAAGCGCGGGTCTGTTTTGGCTTCGGCATCGCTGTAAACCACCTCATAGACGCCCGCCGGGCAATACAGCCGCGCTGGTTCGCCATACATCGGCAGATTCTTCGCAATGGGCACGGACGGGTCGAGCAGTTTCAGATGCGCCGGCTGGTCTTCCTCGTGATTGGTCGAGGACATGAACACAGAAGACAGCTTGTCGAACGAGATCACGCCATCAGGCTTGGGATAGCTGATCTGCTTGACCTGATCGATGGGCTTCAGCGTCTCATGGTCAGCCTTGCCATGCGCCATGGTGCCGAAGGGCGAGAAGCCCGTCAGCTGGTTCAGCCACATGTCGATGCCGCCCAGAATGACGCCGCCCAGCGTGCCATATTTCGACCACAGCGGCTTGACGTTGCGCACCGGCTTGAGATCACGGCCGATGTCCGATGAGCGCCAGGCCTCTTCATAGCCGATGACCTCGTCATGGGCGCGGCCCTGCTCCAGTGCGGCACAGACATGGTCAGCAGCCAGCATGCCCGAAATCACGGCATTGTGGCTGCCCTTGATGCGCGGCACGTTGACAAAGCCCGCTGAGCAGCCGAGGAGCGCCCCGCCCGGAAAGGTCAGCTTCGGCACCGACTGCCAGCCGCCCTCGGTGATGGCCCGCGCGCCATAGCTCAGGCGCTTGCCGCCCTCGAACACATCGCGCACCATCTCGTGTGTCTTGAAGCGCTGGAACTCGTCGAAGGGAGACAGTGTCGGGTTCTGGTAGTTGAGATGCACCACGAATCCGACAGAAACGAGGTTGTCATCGAAATGGTAGAGAAACGAGCCACCACCTGTTGTCAGGTCGAGCGGCCAGCCGAACGAGTGCTGTACCAGCCCCTTGTGATGCCTGTCCGGCTTGACCTGCCACAGTTCCTTGAGGCCGATGCCGAACTTCTGGGGTTGCCTGCCCGCATCAAGACTAAAGCGCTGGATCAGCTGCTTTGACAGGTGACCGCGCACGCCTTCGCCAAACAGGGTGTATTTGCCGCGCAGTTCCATGCCGCGCGTGAAGCGCTCCGAGATCGAGCCGTCTTTGGCGATGCCCATGTCGCCGGTGGCAATGCCGGTCACCGCGCCCTTGTCATCGAACAGCACCTCTGATGCGGCAAAACCAGGATAGATCTCGACGCCAAGCGCTTCGGCCTGCGTCGCCAGCCAGCGCGTGACGCTGCCAAGGGAACCGACAAAGTTGCCGTGGTTGTTCATCAGCTTCGGCATGGCGAAATTCGGCAGGCGTATGCCGCCTGCAGGCCCCAGGAAGTAGAACCTGTCCTCGGTCACTTCCGTGGTCAGCGGGCGGGTGCTGTCATGTCGCCAGTCCGGCAGGAGCCGGTCCAGTCCGGTAGGGTCAATCACCGCACCTGACAGGATATGCGCGCCAACCTCCGAGCCCTTTTCGACCACGACCACGGTCGTGTCCGCATTGAGCTGCTTTAGCCGGATGGCGGCGGCAAGGCCCGCAGGCCCCGCACCGACGATCACGACATCATAATCCATGGCTTCGCGTTCCGGCAGTTCGCTCATCATGTCCTCACATCGTCTTGGGCATCATCGTTGTTCATGGTCTCTGCCGACGCAGCATCCGTGCCTCGGAACCAGCAGATAGTTTAGATATGAACTATTCTGTTTTCACGAATTTCTCAAGAGCGTGTTTGCAAAGCCTGTTTGCAGAGCCTGTTTGAGCGAGCCTGCGCCTTGATGCAAGAGGAGCAAACGGCGCATGGCGGCAGATGCTGTCCATCTCTTCATCGCGAGCGCAGCGAAGCGATCCAGCCATGCAGCCCAATCATTCTGGATCGCGTCGCTGCGCTCGCGATGACGGACGTGGCGTGCTAAGGCCAATCCATGCCGTCCATGGACACCCTGACACCTGCCGATCTTACCGATCTTGCTGACATCCTCGCGTTCTATGCCGAGGCTGGGGTGGATTGCGCGCTGGACGAGGTAGCCCATGATCGTTTTGCCGAGGCTGCGAAGGTGGCGGTCGAGCCTCTGTCACGCTTGCCTGCCAGCAGCAGCCCGACCCTTGTCGTGGAGATCACGGGCGCGGCAATGACAGGCGCAGAGATGACAGGCC
The DNA here is from genome assembly GCA_031375605.1 of Allobosea sp. Taxonomy (GTDB): domain Bacteria; phylum Pseudomonadota; class Alphaproteobacteria; order Rhizobiales; family Beijerinckiaceae; genus Allobosea. Next base: position 5,029 of record JANMIB010000370.1, read on the forward strand.
AGCGTGATCCGTCCGCGCCTCGGGTGCTGCAACGCGCCGTGGCCGCAGCGCCGGAAAGCACGCGACCGGCGCTTCCCTCCGCTGCCATGACCGCGGATGATGCCGCCTTGTCGGCAACAGCGCTGGCACGCGCAGCAATGACGCTTGATACCCTGAAAGCGGCCCTGGCTGGCTTTGAGGGGTGCGCGCTCAAGGCGACCGCCAAGAACCTGTGCTTTGCCGATGGCAATCCGCATGCCCGCGTGATGCTGATCGGGGAAGCGCCCGGCGCAGATGAGGACAGGCAGGGCCTGCCCTTCGTCGGCGTCTCGGGGCAGTTGCTCGACAAGATGCTGGCCGCCATCGGTCTTGCCCGCGCCACGGATGTCTATATCGCCAACATCGTGCCCTGGCGGCCTCCCGGCAACCGCACGCCCACGCCGCAGGAAATGATGATCTGCAAGCCGTTCATCGAGCGGCAGATCGAACTGGCAGCGCCCGACCTCCTCGTGACGATCGGCGCGCCATCCTCGCAGGCCCTGCTGGGCGTGAAAGGCATCATGGCCGAGCGCGGCAAATGGCGCGACTGCCTGATCGGCAACCGGCTCATCCCGGCCTTGCCGACGCTGCATCCGGCTTATCTCCTGCGCAATCCGATTGCCAAACGGCAGGCCTGGGCTGATCTGCGCAGCCTGAAAGCGCGACTTGACGCCTTGCCGCCACGTGCCTGAGATCACGCGCTTGCAGACGAATGCGTTGGGCGCGGCCCTTGCACGGACGTGAGCGCATCGCCATTGTCGTCATATGCCCACACACATGCTCTCCCGTCGCTCAGGCTCGCTCCTGAAATTCCTGCCACAGTCAGTCCTGCCGAAGCGCTTTCGCAACGACAAACCTGTTGTTCCGGTGATCAGGCTTTATGGCCCCATCGGCATGTCGTTTCCCTCGCAAGGCTCGCTGTCGCTGGCCGGGCTCGCGGGCCAGATCGAGACGGCCTTCGAGGTCAAGGATGCCAAGGCTGTTGCTTTGGTCATCCGCTCACCGGGCGGGGCTGCCGCGCAGTCGCATCTGATCTTCCAGCGCATCCGCGCGCTGGCCACCGAGAAGGACCGCAAGGTCTTTGCCTTCATCGAGGATGTGGGGGCATCGGGCGGCTACATGCTGGCCTGTGCCGCTGACGAGATCTTTGCTGATCCGTCCTCCATCGTGGGTTCGATCGGTGTTGTCTCTGCCGGCTTTGGCCTCACGGGGCTGATCGAGAAACTGGGTGTCGAGCGCCGTGTCTATGCGGCGGGCACCTCCAAGGCGATGCTCGATCCGTTCAGGCCCGAGAAGCCCGACGATGTTGTCAGGCTCAAGGAACTGCAGGCCGACGTGCACAAGAGCTTCATTGATCTGGTCACGGACAGGCGCGGGACGCGCCTGAACAGCGGCGGCGAGGATCTGTTCAATGGCGCGTTCTGGACAGGGCGCAA
>JANMIB010000319.1:0-10130 GCA_031375605.1 Allobosea sp.
GGAAGATTGGCACCGGACATATTACAGCGGACGGATTGTCGGCCGCTTTGTCAAGTTTCAGGGCTGCGAAACCCCAATGCCCCGCCGCATGATTTCGGCGTCCAGCCTTTCAAGTTGGATGCTTTGATCGTGCATGCGGTCCAGCCGCCTTGGCAGGGACAATTGCAAGCGCAGGCCGATATCGCGAAAGTGCAAGTCAAACGGGCCGGACGTTCGCTGTGCATTGAGCCGTGTCGGCAAACCGAAATTCAGCAGCATCTGCACAGCGTGCAACACCGCATCGTCCCAGTCTGCGTGCGTGGTGTCCTTGGCAGCCTTGCGCGCGCTGACCAGCAAGGCATGGAAAGCAGCTTCATCGGACCCGGCAGTATCGGCATGGGCGTGTGCGCCCTGTTCCAGCCACTCTGAAACCAGTTGCGCGCTTGATGTGAATTCAGACCATATGGATGAGCGGTCGCCATCAAGGCGTTGGTGCTGTCGCTTGCGCTCGGCTTTCAGGACGACATCGGACCAATTTTGCAGGTTTGCGATATTGGGCTGATCGGATGTTAGAACGGGCAGACCGCGCGCGCGGGCCTGTTTGTCCAGATCACCCCAGCGCTCCTGTTCGCATGCGGCATCCGGCAGGAAGCGGGTGCTTGACGATGCAATGATGGCATCCATCCGCTTCAGTCTCTCGGCAAAGCGGTTTGTGATCGCGCCCTTGTTGATCAGGCTTGGAAGCGCGAAGCGCAGGATCTCGTCGAAAGCGGCCCGCGCAGCACGATCCCAACCAGGCGCTTCCAACTGGCTGCTAACCTTGAAAGCAGCAGCGAGAAGGCCTGTATAATCTTCAAGCAGGGACACTTGGTCATCACCGGGATACTCCATCCTGATCTGGTCGATCATGCCCGACAGGTCGGCAAGGTGGTATTGGAGCATGATCGCGACCTGCTCACGCTTCAGGTTGACCACTTGGGCCTGGCGAGCCCGCTGGATGTTAAGATCAGCATCTGCTTTCGCTGCGAGATCGCCAGTTGGCGGAGCCTTCGGTTCTCGCTCTGGCCCAAGCCACAGATCGTCCGGGCTGGTTGCCAGATGCGGCGGCCCCATGCTTGCCACAAGGTCGGGCGGCAGGCGCGCAAGTGTCTCGCGCCTTCCGATGACGGGGCACATTCCATCGGGGCCGACGGCAGCGGCGCTTGCGCTGGCGAGCACGGCATAAACTCCAGCCTCGAAGGCATGATGGTCTGGATGATGCCAAAAGCTGATGTTGACAATAAGCCCGCTGCCCGGTGCGCTTTCAACAAACGACATCTCAGTTTCATTGACAGCGCGTCCGCGCGACGAAGTATCTGGAATCCATTCGCCATTACGGTCACGCGTCAGAACGGGATAGACCAGCAGCGCCTCATGATCAGTGTCGTCCGTCACCCGGCAGCGCGTCATGAAAGGGCGAAAATGCCGCTCGATGATGGTGATCGGGATCAGGTCCTCAGGCAGACCCGGTTCGCCGTCAGGACCGAATGTGACGATGAAGAATTCCCCGGCCATTTGCAGTTTTCCTTCTGTGGCACTGGCAAGTATATCATCTTCGTCAAGAGCGTCGCGGCTCGGGATGAGGCTCCTGCGCCAAGTCCGACAGCGTCTTCCCGCCCTTGATTGAGGCCAGCATGACGCAGGGACCATCAACGTCCGGGAAGACCAGCGGGCGCTGGATGGCCCCGGTGGCGAGGATGTTGCAAAGCTCCTTGCTGAGAAGCCCCGATTGGGCCAGATCGTTGGCTGCGCCGTTGTCAAAACCAAGCAACGGTCAGACGCCAGATCCAAGCAATTGACATCAATCTTTCATCTGCGCCGATTTTCCGAGCCGTTGGTGCATGACGTTGATCAATAACCGGTGCCTGCATGTCCTGTTGCGACAACCAAGCCACATGCAGCCAGCATGTCAGGCTCCTGGCTGTGTGGCGTTCGGGACAAACAATTGCTGACCGTCGACCTGAAACCCTGCGATGGCGTTCTGGCCTTCAGGCGAAACAAGCCAGTCGATAAAGACCTGGCCTTCGGATGCCTTGACGTGCGGATGCCTTGCCGGGTTCACGAGCATCACGCCGTACTGGTTGAACAACCTAGCGTCACCTTCCACCACGATCTCCAGATCGCCGCGATTCCTGAAACTGATCCATGTGGCGCGGTCGGCCAGCACATAGGCAGCCATGGCACCGGAGATGTTGAGCGCAGCGCCCATGCCCTGCCCGATCTCGCGATACCATGGGCCTTTTGCCGTCTCGATCCCGATGCCCGCGAGCTTCCACAGGTTCAGCTCCGCCGCATGGGTGCCGGAACGGTCGCCTCGCGAGACAAAGGTGGCCTGCCTGTCCGCGATAGCCTTGAGCGCAACCGCGATGTCTTTCATGCCCCTGATGCCTGCGGGATCAGCCTTCGGCCCGACCAGCACGAAATCATTGTACATCACCGCCCTGCGTCCGGTGCTGAAGCCTTCCTCGACGAATGTCAGTTCCTGCGCGCGGGCATGGACAAAGACCACATCGGCATCACCGCGACGCCCTGTATCCAGCGCCTGTCCGGTGCCTTGCGACACCACCCTGACATCAATGCCGGTCTTCGCCCTGAAGATCGGCAGGATGTGATTGAACAGGCCGGAATCCTGCGTCGATGTGGTTGACGAGACCGTGATGAAACGCTGCGCAGCTGCAGGCGGCAGGCCTTGCACGGCTTGGGCAAGAGCCCCTGAGACCAGCCCGAACGCCAGCGCTGCGCTGACAAGAACTCTGCGAACCATCATGTTCAACTCTCGATGCACGAAGCCAGCAAGCAACATGCCTGCTTCACATGTGCTGATTATCGGCCATGGCTGTGCCAATGCAAGGGTCGGCATGGATCATCAGGCCGCCCGGCACAGGATCAGGCCTGATGGCTGATCGCGTTCTGGACGAGCGCTTTCAAAAGCTCGTTGATGTTGCGTGTCGCCAGCGAATTGGGCCGGTTGGTCGGTCTTGCCAGCGCGATCGGCCTGCGCAGGTTGGGATTGGTGATGCGCCGTGCGCAAAGCTGCCCGAGGCGAATTTCCTCCCTGCAGGCGGCTTGCGGCAAGATGGTGTGCAGCTCGCCTTCGGCCGCAAGACGCTTCAGGTGCGGCAGGGAATCGATCTCGACCGCGATGTCGAGCACCGTCTGGGTTGTGAGGCGGACTTTTTCGATGGAACGCCGGAGCCCATGGTCGGGGCTTGGCAAGACAAGCGGATATTGCCCAAGTTCGGCAAAGGGCACATCCGCCGGTGGCAGCGCCGGATCATGCCGTGAAATCAGGCACAGATCCTCATCGGTGATCTTTTCAATTCGCAGCCCGTCGATGGCGTCATCGGTGTAAAGGATCGCCAGATCAAGGCGGCCGGAGATGACCCATTCCTGAATGTGGCCGCTCATGCCTTCGGAGACGCGCAGGCTCACCTTCGGAAACTGGCTCCGCACCGCCTTGACAAGTGGCACGGTCAGATGGAGCGCCATGGTCGTGGGCAAACCGATGAAGACCTCGCCCGATGGCTCATGTGTCGCCGCCCTCGCCTCGAACACCAGATTGTCGACCAGCCTGAGAATGGCCCGTGAACGGTCAGCAACCATGGCACCCGCATCAGTCGGGCGGATGCCCGTCGGCGTGCGCTCGAAGAGTTCGACGCCAAGCTCCGCCTCCAGTTCCTTCAGCCGCTGGCTGAGTGATGGCTGGGTGATGTTGAGACCGCGTGCCGCCTGCGAGATGCTCGCGCTCTCGATGGTGCGGACCAGAAATCGCAGCTGCCGCAAATCCATGTCGATCATCCCCAAGCCATAGGCTGCAACTATAGCCCTATACGGATTATCCGTCTTCCCCTTTCACTATGCCAACGTACCATCGTGAAAACAAAAAACACCGGGAGCGAGCGTGCCAAAAGACCTTGAAGGTCTGCTTGTTGTTGCCATCGAACAGGCTGTTGCGGCTCCGCTTTGCACCGCCAGGCTGGCCGACGCCGGTGCGCGCGTCATCAAGATCGAGCGGAACGACGGGGATTTTGCGCGTGGCTATGACCAGCATGTCATGGGCCAGAGCACCTATTTCGTCTGGTTGAACCGTGGCAAGGAATCGATCTGCCTTGATCTCAAGCAGGAAGCCGACTGCGCTGTCCTTCTCGGCATCATCGCCAAGGCAGACATTCTGGTTCAGAATCTGGCACCCGGCGCACTTGCCCGGCTTGGTTTGTCGGCCACGATTCTGCGCAAGACCTATCCAGGGCTGATCATCTGCGAGATTTCGGGCTATGGCGACAGCGGGCCCTACCATGACATGAAGGCCTATGACCTTCTGGTGCAGGCCGAAGCCGGGCTGTGCTCGGTGACGGGCGGGCCTGAAGCACCGGCGCGCGTCGGCGTTTCAGTCTGCGACATTGCAGCGGGGATGAATGCACATTCTGCGATCCTGCAGGCACTGATCGCGCGGGGCCGCACGGGCCAAGGCCGCCTGATCAAGGTCTCGCTCTTCGGCGGCATGGCCGACTGGATGAACGTGCCTTATCTCCAGCGCCGCTATGGCGGCTCCATTCCTCCGAGGCCCGGCCTCAACCATCCCTCCATCGCGCCATACGGTGTCTTTTCCTGCACGGATGGCGACATCCTGCTCTCGATCCAGAACGAACGCGAATGGCTCAACTTCTGCCGCGACGTGCTGGAGCAGGAGGCCTTGGCGAGCGACCCCCGTTTTGCCACCATGACAGCCCGTGTCAGTCATCGCGCCGAGCTTGATGCGATCATTGGGGCGTCATTCGCGCGGCATTCGACGGGGGATATGGCCGGGCAGCTCAAGGCAGCCGGCATCGCCTTCGGCATGCTCAACACGATCGACGGGCTGATCAACCACCCGCAGCTCCGGACTGTGATCTATGACACGCCGGAGGGCGAGGTGAGCGTGATCGCGCCAGCTGCGGAGACGGATGCGCCCGAGATGCCTTTCGGCAAGGTGCCACGCATCGGTGAACATACGGAACGCCTGAAAGCAGAATTCGCGATTCGATAAGAGGCGCGAGAACAACGGCGCGAACAATCGCACCGTCACGACAACAATCAAAACAGGAGGGATGGAAACCATGAAAGCAATACTCAGGACGGCCACAGCCGCTGCGGTGGCCATGGTGCTTCAGGCGCTGCCGGTGGCGGCGCAGGACAAGCCCAGGGAAGTCAAGATCGGCATCTCGACCTTCCTGTCGGGACCCGCGTCGGTGTTTGGCGTTCCGGCCAAGGCCGCCGCCGAGATGATCGCTGAAGACCTCAACAAGAAGGGTGGCATCGGCGGTGTTCCGGTTTCGCTGCACTTCATCGATGAAGGCGCGGGCGGCGAAGCGCTCGTCTCGAACTACCGGCGCCTGGTGCAGGACGAGAAGGTTGATGTCACCTTCGCCTCGATCTCATCAGGCAGCTGCCTCCAGCTTGCCCCGCTGGCCGAAGATCTCAAGATGATGAACTTCATGTGGGATTGCGGCGCGGCATCGATCCTTGAAGCCAAGAAGTATCGCTACAACTTCCGCTCGCAGGCCAATGCCACGCCCGAAATGCTGGCGGTGCTGGTTTATCTGCTCAAGACCAAGCCTGACTTCAACACCATCGCCGTGGTCAACCAGGACTATGCCTGGGGCCGCGAAAGCTGGGAAATCTTCCTGACCGCCCTCAAGCAGATGAAGCCCGACGTGAAGGTCGTGGCCGAACTGTTCCCGAAATTCGGCGCGCCGGATTATTCCACCGAGGTGTCCCGCCTCCTGGCGCTGCGCCCTGACGTGATCTTCACGACAAGCTGGGGCGGCGATCTCGACACGTTCGTGCGCCAATCCAACCAGCGCGGCCTGCTTCGCCAGAGCACCTTCGTTCTGGCCATCGGCGAAACCTCGCTGCAGCGCCTCGGCAATGATCTGCCCGACGGGCTGATCGTCGGCGCGCGGGGCGATCACTGGTTCCTGCATCCCGAGATGAAGAACGACCCGGCTTTCAAGGCCTTCAACGACGCATTCCGGGCCAAGACCGGTGCCTGGCCGATCTATCCGGTCTATCACATGCAGCAGGCCTTCTCCGCACTACAAGGTGCCTATGACAATGCGATCAAGGCCAATGGCGGCAAGTGGCCGAACCGCGAGCAGGTGGTCGATGCTGCCGGGGGGCTCTCGTTCAAGGGCTGGGGCCGCGAGGTCACCATGCGCGCCGAAGACAATCAGGGCCTTGAGGCGCAACTCGTGGGCGTGACGAGGACCGATCCGGCTTACGGCTTCAAGGTGCTCGACAACATGATGATCTTTGATCCCAAGCCGATCACCAATCCACCCGGCACCAAATCAGTCGAGTGGCTGAAGACGCTCGGGCCGGACTTCGTCAAGATGACCGTGCCGACATTCAAGCACGGCGGCTGATCGCACCTCTCGCAAGATTACCCTTCAAAAAATCTGCTGGCAGCGGCCCTCACCCGGCCACTGCCAGCAGAACCATCCTCCCAACATGCAGGTTCGGACATGGATTCCACGATCGCGGTCCTCGCTGTTCTCGATGGCCTGAGCTATGCGGCGCTTGTCTTCCTGGTGTCGGTGGGCCTGAGCCTGATCTTCGGTGTGCTGCGCGTCGTCAACGTCGCGCACGGCTCGCTATATGCCTACGGGGCCTATGCTGCCGCCACGATCAGTCTGGCGGTGACACCGATTTCGCCCTGGCTCACCTTTCCGGCACTGCTCATTGCCTCTGTCCTGGTTGGAGTCGTGATCGGCGGGCTGATCGAGCGCTTTCTGCTCAGGCCCGTCTATGGGCGGGAAGAGGTGCTGCAACTCCTCATCACCTTCGCCGTGTTCATGATCATGGACAATCTGCAGCGCCTGATCTGGGGCGTGCAGCCGATCTTCGCAGCCGAGCCGCTGCGCCTGTTGCCAAATATCACCGTGCTGGGCGTGGCCTACACTTCGTATCAGGTGCTGCTCTTGCCGCTGCTGGCCGCTCTGACATTGGTAGGGCTGCGCTATTTCCTGCGCTACACATTGTCAGGCGCAGTCATTCTTGCCGTCACTGAAGACCGGGAGGCGGCCACCGCCATCGGCATCGATGCGCGCAGGGTCTTTCTCGTCACGTTCATGATCGGCGCCTCTCTTGCGGCGCTTGGCGGGGCGCTTGCCTCGCCCACCACCTCGTTGGTTCCGGGCATGGGCACGGACATGATCGTGCTGTCATTTGCCGTCGCCGCCACGGCAGGCCTTGGCCAGATCGAGGGCGCGGCGGTGACGGCGCTGATGATTGGCCTTGCCCGTGCGTTCGCCATCTACATCCAGCCGGAGTTCGAGGTGCTGGTGCCTTACCTGATCATGGTGATTGTCCTGCTCGTGCGGCCCATGGGGCTGTTTGGGGTCAGCCACGTGAGGAAAATATGATACCGTCGAGGAAAATATGATGGTCAAGCAACTGTCCTTGCCCCGCATGGCCATTGCAGTGGCCGTGATCGCGGCCATCATTCTGCCCATGCTGATGCCGAGCTGGGCGACGCTGATCACGCTGATCCTTGCCAAGGGCATCGTGGTGCTTGGAATCATCATCCTGCTTCAGGCTGGCCAGGTCTCGTTTGGCCATGCCATGTTCTTCGGCATCGGGGCCTATGCCGTGGCCTTCTGGGGCAAATATGTCGGCCCTGGCGATCTTCTGCTCTTCCTTGTGATCGGCCCGGTCCTCTCCACGATCTTCGGCCTCGCCATCGGCTTGTTCATGGTGCGCTACCGCGAGATCTTCTTTGGCATGTTGAACCTCGCCTTCTCGATGGTGCTGTGGTCGCTGCTCGAGAAGATGTACCACTACACGAATGGCGCGGACGGCATCAGGGTTCCGCGCCCGACGCTGGCCGGCATCGCCTTCACACCGGAAACCTTCCAGTATGTGATGGTCTATCTCACGCTGGCACTGGTGCTCATCACCAGCTTTGCCGTGCAGCGCTATCTCGACAGCCCGCTCGGGCACATGCTGCGGGCCATCAAGTCCAATGAGACGCGGCTTGAGTATCTTGGTGTTTCGGCGCGCAAAGTTCTCCTGATAGGCTATGTGATCTCGGCTTTCCTGGGCGGCCTTGGCGGCGTGCTGGTGGCCGTGACCCAGCAAATCGCCACCCCGGAGTTCGCCTACTGGACCAAGTCGGGCGAGTTCGTGTTCATCGCCATCCTTGGCGGCACCACGAGCGCCTTCGGTGCCTTTGCCGGGGCCGCCGTGTTCGAGTTCGTGCGGTTCCTGGCCGCCGCCAAGCTGGCGAATGCCTGGCAACTGATCCTCGGGATCGTGCTGATCGTCATCATCATGTATGCGCCCGGCGGGCTGATCGGCCTGCTCAAGCGCAAACAGCCGCTCGGGGAAAAACCATGAGCCGCGTCCTGATCTCGGCAAGGGGCCTCAAGATCCGCTTTGGTGGCGTGATCGCGGCTGACGGCATTGATCTTGACGTGCTGGAAGGTGAAAATCTCGCCATCATCGGCCCGAACGGTGCGGGCAAGACCACCTTTCTCAACATGGCCACCGGCTATCTGAGGCCACAGGCGGGCACGGTCAGCTTCCTTGGACAGGACATCACGGCGCTGCCGCCACGCGTGATCACCAAGCTCGGCATTGCCCGCGCCTTCCAGATCCCGCAGCTTTTCCTTGACCGCACCGTGATCGAGAACATCATGATCGCGTCCGCTGCCCAGACCGGGCAACTTTCCGGCTTGCGTTCGCTGCTCGACCTGCCGGAGCGCGCCGAGATGGAGGACCTGCTTGATCTGGTCGGCGTGAAAGCTTTTGCTCACCGCACGGCTTTTGAATTGCCGGAAGGCCAGCGCAAACTGGTCGACATCGCGCTGGCACTCGCGCTGAAACCGCAGGTGTTGCTGATGGATGAACCAACCTCGGGCGTGGCTTCGTCAGAGAAGCTCGGGCTGATGGATATTCTCACGACGGCACTCACGAAACGAAAGGTCAGTTCCGTCTTCGTCGAACACGACATGGACATGGTCGAGCGCTACGCCACCCGTGTGGCGGTCTGGTCCTCCGGAAAGATCCAGATGATCGGAACACCACAGGACGTCCTGAACGACGCAGATGTCCGCGCGCAGGTCATTGGCATATGAGGACGGGAACCTGGCCATGCTGAGCTTTGAAAACGTCGACGTCTCGATTGCCGGTGTGCATGTGCTGCGCAAGGTCTCGTTCAACCTGCCGCCCGGTGCCACCTGCGCGCTGATCGGCCACAATGGTGCGGGCAAGACCACGACCGTGCGGACCATCATGGGCTTCACCAGCTCGACCGGGTCGGTGAAATTCGGCGGTCAGGAGATATCGGGGATGGAGCCTCACCTCAGGCCCGGCCTCGGCATTGGTTATGCTCCGGAAGACCGGCGGCTGTTCTCCGCGTTCACCGTTGAGGAAAACGTCTTGCTGCCCGCGCGTGTCGCAAAGCTGCTGCCTGCAGAAACAAAACGCAGGCTTGACCGGGCTTACTGGGTCATGCCGGAGCTGAAGGAACTGGCGGTGCGCCCGGCGGGGTCCGTGTCCGGTGGCCAGGGCAAGATGGTGGCGCTGGGCCGCGCGCTGATGCTGGGCACGCGTCTGATCATTCTCGATGAGCCGTTCCAGGGTCTCGCGCCGGTTCTGGCGCAGCGCTACGCAGAGGCGTTGCGGCGTCTCAGGTCCGAGGACAAGGAGATTTCGCTGCTGATCACGGAGTCAAACCCGAAGCTGCTGCAATCCTTCGCCGATTTCGTGCTGACGATCGAGCGAGGTGAACTTTCTGAAACGTCGAGGCAAGCGCCTCACACCAGGCACTGACTGGCCACAATGCCAGACAGGCATCACCACAGGAGGACTGACCATGTTGGATAAACTGTCACGTCGCACATTGCTGGCCGGAGCAGGCGCGCTCGGTGGGGCCACCCTGCTGCCGGGAGTCACGCTGGCCCGCGCGCCGATGTCCAAAACGCAAGCGCCATATTTCTACAGGTTCCCGTTTGGCACGGCCGAGGTCACGGTCGTGTCGGATGGCCCGCTGCCGCTTGGCGATCCGGGCGAATCCTTCCTGGGTGTCAGCAAGGACGAGGTGCGCGGCATGCTCACGCGCAACTTCCTCG
>JANMIB010000432.1:0-3614 GCA_031375605.1 Allobosea sp.
CACCACTTTCAAGGATGAAAGGCGGGACGGCCTTGGCCTTACTTTAAAGATGAAAGGCGGGACGGCCTTGGCCTTACTTCAAAGATGAAAGGCGGGACGGCCTTTCGTGGGACCATCCCGCCTCTCTTCACGATCAACACAAGGTCTCGCGAGTGCTGATCGAAACCTCAAACTTTACTGTGTCAGATACGGCATCGGATCGACCGGGTTCGAGCCCTTGCGGATCTCGAAGTGCAGCTGGGGCGAGGCGACATTGCCGGTCTGGCCAGACTTGGCGATCACCTGGCCGCGGTTGACCCGCTCGCCACGCTTCACGTTGATGTCGCCATTGTGGGCATAGGCCGAGACATAGCCGTTGTCGTGCCGGATCAGGACGAGATTGCCGTAACCCTTCAGTTCGTTGCCTGAGTAGGCCACGACACCGTCTCCGGCAGACTTGACCGGCGTGCCTTCCGGCACTGCGATGTTGATACCTTCATTGCCGCCCTTGCCCGAGAAGCCGTTGATCACGCGGCCACGCGCTGGCCAGCGAAACTCGGCAGTGGGCGCAGCAGCAACCGGCTTGGCCTCATCCTTCGGGATGCTGGCCGTGGGGCCAGGGTCAACCTGTGCACGCGGGGCAGAGGCGACCACAGCTGGTGCGGCCACGCTTGCCGCTGGCCTTGCGGCGACCTGCTGGCGGGCCTTGCGCTCGGCTGCGGAAGCTTCGGCCTGTGCCGCCTTCAGTTCGCGGTCGGCCTTGGTCTTGGCATCAGCCTGCTGCTTCAATTCAGCCTCGGCCTTCCGCCTAGCTTCCGCCGCCCTGGTGCGTTCGGCTTCGGCAGCCTTGCGCAGTTCGGCTGTCCTTGCACGGTCAGTGTCGGTCTGGGCGCGAAGTTCCGCGAGCTTGGCCTTCTCGGCATCGGCCCTGGCCTTCGCCTCGGCAGCACTGCGGGCCTTGAGTTCGGTGTCGGCACGGGTGCTGGCCGCGCTTTGCTGCCGCACGGCGTCGGCACGGGTGCGGGCAGCTTCCGCCTGCGCCCTCGCCTTTTCGCGTGCGGCATCAGCGGACGCTGAAGATACTGTGCGGGGGGCCGCAACCGGCTGGGGTGCCGCGCGGGTTGTCTCGGCCTCACGCACGGGTGGTTGCGCAAAGGCAACCTGTGCAGGGCGTGCATTGGCCACGGGCTTGGGCGCTGCTGCCTGCACCGGAGCTGCCGGGCGAGATGGAACGGCACGCTCCGTCATGTTCTGCCTGGGCACGGCAGGTGCCTGGACAGGAGCTGGTGGGCGCGGCGTGATGACGGCGTTGCGCGCCTCTGGCAGACTTTCAAGCGGCTGGGGCTCCGGCGCAGCGGCTGCAGCGCGGGATGGTGCGGACACACGGGCTGCAGCGGCAGGCGCACCCTGGGCCGCAGAGCCAGCGGCATTGTAGACCGGAATGGTGACACGGCCGCCGGGCGTCAGTTGCGATGCGCTCGACAGACCATTGGCTGACAGGATCGCAGAGGCTGGCACACCATAGCGCGATGCCAGGGTGTTGACGTTCTCGCCTGTGGCCATGACCACCGGCGTGCCGCCTGTCGCAGACCAGCCAGCCACCGAACGGCCTGAAGCAGAACTTGCCTGCGCCAGGGCGACGGCACTCGGCGCAGAGACTGCCCTTGGGGAAGAGACTGCGCTCGACGCGGATTGTGTCAATGATGTACGGGACGGAATGGAGCCGGTGACATTTGGCGCGCTAAGCGGCTGGGAGGTGACGGACCCGACCGGGCTGACCGTCGAGACAGCCTTTTCGCCAGTTGCGGATGCCGAGCGGCCGATGCTGCCCGTCGCTGTCCGGTCAAGCTGCTGGCCTGTGCCGCCCTTGAAGGGATTGCCGAACGGGTTTTCGGAGAACCTCGCCACATCGGTGCTGCATGCGCCAAGCGCACCTGCAAGTATGCCCACACTGGCAAGACGCACAACGGCCGATGACCGTAGGAATTCAGACTTCGACATCAGCCCGCACCGCAGGTTACGCAACACAACTTACTGTCATGATTAAAAGCGGATTCAGGTTACGAAAGCGTTGCCAAGCTGAACAATTCGACAGAACTCTCGTTGCGTCACTCGCTTTTTTCCAGCATCGCGCCTCAAAGCGTGTCGGCGAGGCCCGAAATCAGCGGCGTGAGCCTGACGGAACCGCCGAGGCTGTGGTCCACCGCGTTGTCACCCACCCGCGACACGGTGATCTTGCGCGGCACGCCATCCACCCTGAGCGCACCGACAAGCCGCCCGCCGGGCACCAGGCGCTGCAGCAGGTTCTCGGGGATCAGGTCCACCACGCCGTTAAGGAGGATGCGGTCGAAGCGGCCCAGAAGCCGCGTCGCCACCAGCCCGTCGGCATGCTGCAGTTCCACCGCCTGCATGCCAAGGCCGGCCAGGCGCTCATGCGCCGCCAGCGCCAGCGTGCGGAAGCGCTCCAGCGACACAACCTCCGCGCCCATCGCGGTCATCAGCGCCGTGACATAGCCAGACCCGGTGCCGATCTCCAGAACGCGCTGGCCGGGCGCAACGCCGAGCGACAAGAGGAACGACGCCACGATGGTCGGCGGCGTCATTGTCTGCCCGCAGGCCAGCGGGATCGAGACATCGGTGCGCGACAGGTCGGCATAGCGGGCGGGCGCGAAGACCTCGCGTGACACCCGCTCCATGGCGCGCAGGATGCCGAGATCAGCCACGCCCTGCGCCCTCAAGGCCAGCAAAAACTGCAGGGTTTTCGCGCCGTCCGCCAGCGGCGCGCCATCATCCTCGTCAGCGCTGAACTGAAAGGTGTTCATCCCGCAAAGGCTGCCGCCAGCCGTGTCAACGTCGGCTCGTGGGTCAGGTCAAGCTCCAGCGGTGTGATCGAGATGCGCTTGTGGGCCAGCGCCTGCAGGTCCGTGCCATTGGCCGGCTCACTCTTGCCGCGCGCAAAAGCGATCCAGTAATAGGGCTTGCCGCGTCCGTCCTCGCGCGGCTCGATGCGCAGCAAGTCCTGGTTGCGGCGGCCCTGCACCGTGACTGACACGCCCTGAACCTCGTCGGGCAGGCAATCCGGGAAGTTCACGTTCATCAGGATGCCTTCCGGGATGCCCTCCGCCAGCAGCCGGCGGATGATGCCCGGCGCATGGGTTTCAGCACAGATCCAGTTGATCGCATTGCGGCCCTTGGCACCATAGCCCTGGCTCAGCGCGATGGACTTCACGCCCAGCAGCGTGCCTTCCATGGCGGCGGCGATTGTGCCCGAATACGTCACGTCCTCGGCGACATTCTGGCCGTGGTTGAAGCCTGACAACACCAGATCGGGCTTGTGCTCCGCCATCACGTAGCGAAGCGCCATGATCACGCAATCGGTCGGCGTGCCGCTCACGGCAAAATGCCGGGGCGTGATCTCGCGCAGGCGCAGCGGATCATTCAGCGACAGCGAATGTGACACACCGGACTGGTCTGTTTCGGGCGCAATCACCCAGACATCGACAGACAGTGTGCGTGCCACCTTTTCCAGCACGGCAAGCCCCGGCGCGTGGATGCCGTCGTCATTGGTGACCAGAATGCGCATGTGCTTGTCCCGCGGGTTTTGCAGGCACAAGGCCCTCATCCGTCATCGCTAC
>JANMIB010000437.1:0-1521 GCA_031375605.1 Allobosea sp.
ACCGCGATGCCCAAAGGCTTCATGGATTTTTCACGCGCCAGATCGAGCGCAACCCTGATGATCTTCTGGGCAGTCTTGAGTTTCAGCATCTGTCGAACCTTTCACGGCATGGAACCGCAGGCGGTTTCTTAAGATGCTGCCGCTTGAAGACCAAGCCCCAGGAAGGGCTCGAAGTCATCGCAACCGGCAAGATCACCACGTTTCCCGGCAAATCCTCCTACCAGATCATCATCGACAACATCGAACCGGCAGGCCTTGGCGCACACATGGCGCTGCTCGAGGAGCGCCGCCGCAAGCTCGCCGCCGAAGGTCTGTTCGATGAGGCGCGCAAGCAGCTCATTCCCTATCTGCCAAACGTCATCGGCGTCATCACCTCGCCCACAGGCGCCGTGATCCGCGACATCCTGCACCGGCTGCAAGACCGCTTTCCGCGCCGCGTGCTGGTCTGGCCCGTGAGGGTGCAGGGCGAGACGAGCGGAGCGGAAGTCGCGGCGGCGATCAATGGCTTCAATGCTCTCGAGCCAGGCGGGCCGATCCCCCGTCCGGATGTGCTCATCGTGGCACGCGGCGGCGGCTCGCTCGAAGATCTGATGAGCTTCAACGACGAGGCCGTGGTGCGCGCCGCCGCTGCTTCGGACATTCCGCTGATTTCGGCAGTGGGGCACGAAACCGATTGGACGCTGATCGACTATGCCTCGGATCTGCGCGCGCCCACGCCGACAGGCGCTGCCGAAAAGGCCGTGCCCGTTCGCAGCGACCTGATTGCGTCAGTCGACGATCTGGATCGCCGCCGCAGCGTCGCCATGCTGCGTCTGTTCGAGCAGCGCCGCCAGGCCCTTCGCGCCGCCGCCCGCGCACTGCCCAGCCGCGAGACCTTGCTGAACATTCCGCGCCAGCGGCTTGATCTGGCAACCGCACGACTGCCCGCCGCCTTGCGGGCCAATGCGCGCGGTTTCGAGCTGCGGCTTGCAGCACTGGCAGGGCGGCTGCAGGCACGCTCCCCGCAGGTCAGGCTGGCCAAGGCCGGAGAGCGGGTCGATGCGTTGAATCAGCGCCTGATCATTTCCCGCCAAACCATTCTGCGCACTGAACAAAAACGGCTGGACCGTGAGCGCGAACGGTTGCTGCAACTCATGGCCCGCGCCCGCCGTGCCCTCACTGGCATGGCAGAGCGGCGACAGGCAAAACTGGCCGCAAACGTGCAATTGCTCGAAGCGTTCAGTTACAACGGCGTTCTCAAGCGTGGTTTTGCACTGGTGCGCGATGCTGGCGGCAATCCCGTGCGGAGCGTTGCAGGCGCTGCAGCAGGGGCTGCACTGAATATCCAGTTCGCGGACGGCACAGCTGGCGTGACGGTGGACGGCGGGGTGGCTGCGAAGACTGCACCTGTACCGCGAAAATCGGGCCCGGTCGGCCAAGGCGGCCTTTTCGATTGAACCCGTCATTGCGAGCGCAGCGAAGCAATCCACCCGTGCCGCGCCAAAGTGCTGGATTGCTTCGCTGCGCTCGCAATGACGGTAT
>JANMIB010000443.1:0-4099 GCA_031375605.1 Allobosea sp.
CGTGTCCGACACGGCGCTCACGACCGCGCCCGGCACCAGCGCCAGATTGCGGATATGCTCGCGGCCCATCATGCCTGCGCCGATCAGGCCATATCGAACGGTCTCGGGTTTCAGAGGTTTCTGCATCAGGCCAACTCCACCACCGGCAATCCCATCTCCACGCCAAACGCACGCAGCGTGCCGCGGTGCTCGCCATAGACCAGCGCGACATGGTGTTCGAGGCCGAACTCCATCATCGCCTCGGTCACATCTGCAGCGTTGCGGTCGAACCTGATCACGCCGGATGTGCCGGTGAAACACATCGGCGCGCGGATCATCTCGCCCCCACCAAGGATCATGGTGGCGCGGCCCCGCGCCTGGCTGATCCGGCAGATGGTGACGCGGCCCGGCTTCAGTGTGAACTCCTGCAGGAGCGGCATTCGGCGGTTGGAATGGATCTGCGCGCGTGGCTGGAACTGGTCATCGGCCATCGACAGCGGCGCGGAGCCGCAATGCCAGAATACGCCGGTGTCGCTTGCTGCGTCCATGTCGACAATGTCCACCAGCCACGACGGCGCGCCCGCCACCTCCTGCAAGAGCATGCCGGTCAGCGCGCCATAAACATCCGCCTCGCAGGCGCAGGGCGTTTTCGCCTCGGTCAGCAATCCCATCGGCCCGCAGGCGGCGCAGCCGTACTCAGTGAACATTTCCGGCCAGCAGCGCACGGCAAGGGCGGAGGCACCACTGCTTTGCTTGAGGCCTTCGAGCGCATGATACAGGCTGAGGCTCCTGTCGAGCTGGCCCTGATCGACCTCATCAAGTCCCGTGAGTTTGCCAGAGACCATGGCGCGGGTTCCGGCGATCGCGTCAGCTCCAACATCTTTTGCGGCAGCGAACAGCTCCGGCAGTGCGATCTTTTTCACATCGATGCCAGCCAGTACGGCGAGCTTGCCAGGATCATAGGCGCAGGTGTCAAAGCCGGACGGGTGCTCGCCCACCAGCGCGATCTTTCGCCCCTGCATGGCTTTGAGCACGCGCCTTGCCTGCTCGCGTTCCACCAGCGAGGGTGCAGGTCCTTGCGGAAATGCCGGGTCACGCTCGTCACCGGCCACCAGCCCGCCAATGGCATCTGCAATCAGCTGGGCATCCGGCGCGACATAAAGCCAGCGCAGGGGAATACCAGCAAGGCCAAGCGCGTGGCCAGCGAGGTTCAATCCGCAGAACGAGTTGAGCCTGAGACGCCCCCCGGCGCGCGGCTCCGGCACGGCCCAGATGGCCAATGGAGCCAGATTGTCCCGCGCGATCCGCACTGTCATGGAGGCATCGGTGAAGGTGACCTGCAGGATCAGCAGCAAATCGACTTTCTGCGCCTTGAGTGCTTCAAGTGCCGCCTCGGTTGCCGCGCCGTCGAACAGCAGATCACGGGTGCCGACAATGGTGTGCCCGGTCGACTCAAGTGCCTTGAAACAGGCCGCCGCCATCTCTGTCGCGTAAGGCACATCGAAGGTCGGGCGGGCCAATGGCAGAACACCGATCACGGGCATTGGAGGAGTTCCTCATTCGACAGATTGGCAACGGTGTCATTCCCGGCCGGAGCGAAGCGGAGGGGAAGGGAACCCACGCTTCTGGTGAGCGATCGCACCGATGGATCCCCTTCCCGGCCCTGCGGCCCGCCGGGGATGACACCAGAATGTAAATCACGCATCACGCCACCCTGTAATGATGACGGAAGCTGGCATCGGGATGCGCGACACTGACCTTGCCGCCGTAAAGCGGATGGTCGAACCAGGGTGTCGCGCTCTTGTCGGTCATGGCGTTCAGATCAGCCATGTAGGGCACGCTTTTGCCGCGCAGGCCGGTGCGGATGGCGTCCCAATCCGGAAATGCCTTGAACGGATCGGCCCAGATGGCGCGCCCGGCGAGATAGCCTGATGCTCCTGCCGCATAGGCATAGTCCATCACGGTCCGGAATTCGGCCATGCTCGCACCAGCTGACAACATCACCCAGGGGCGGCCGCACAGCGCGCCCATGTCATTGAACAGCTTTTGCGTGACGGCGCGATCAGCCTCGCCGATGCCTTTGGCAGGCACGGGGCTTTCGAGCTTGAAGACATCGATGCCGTATTTCGGCTTGGCAAATTCGGCCACGCTCTCTAGCACATGATGCGCGTGCTTGCCCTGCATCTCGACATAGTCAGTGGTCTGGTGCTCGTCCTTTGCCAGCGGATAGACCAGCAACTCGAACAGGAATGGAATGTCATGGCGGGCGCAGGCCTCACCGATGCGCTGCGTGAAGTCCTGCTGGGCGAGGTTGACCGACAGGTCCGCATCAGGCCGATACCAGGCCAGAACCTTGACCGCATCGCCGCCGGACCGCTTGATCTTCTCGACCGACCAATCGTCGATTTCCGATGACAGCCGCCCGCCCGGCGTCTCGCGGAACAGCGAATCCTCCAGCGTCACGATCAGGCCCTTTGTCGGCGACATCACGGCAAGTCCGCGCGGCAGCGCGAAATGCGGATCAAGCAGCATGGCCGAAGCGCCCTGTTGCAATTCCTCCACCAGCATCAGCTTGAAGCCCGCCACATCGTCATAGGGTGCCTCGGGCGTGCCGCGCGCCGCCTTGATCGGGTTCTTGATCGGCGGGCGCTGGTCAACAGCCACCATCTTGAAGCGACCGTGAGCATCGGCCATCCTTCTCATACCCCAGAGCTTGCCGGGCGATAACGTTGTCATGTGCGTTCCCTCAAGAAGTGTTCGACGTCGGTGCGGCTTGGAGCGCCCTTGCGCCCTCCGAACCGTGTGCATTTGATCGCGGCGGCGGCGTTGGCAAAGCGCACGGCTTCAAGTTCGGACTGATGCTCAGCCAGGGCCAGGGCAAAGGCGCCATGCCAGACATCACCGGCCCCGAGCGTGTCGACCACATCGACCTCGAAAGCGGGAATGTGCGTGATCTGGCCATGGTCATGCACCCAGACGCCGCGCTCCCCGGCTGTGACAGCCATCCAGCAACAGCCGGGTGTGAAACAGTTCAGCGCCATGTAGGGATCGGTGGAGCCCGTCTGCTCCGCAAGGCCGACCTCGCTGAACGCGACATGGGTCGCGGCGGTCAGCAGCGCGGGACATGCTGGCTTGCGATCACCATCCAGCACGGCAGGGATGCCTGCCTTGCGCGCCAGCTGGAACAGGCCAAGCGAGCCTTCTTCCCAGCGCGTATCACCCAGGACAGCGCGCGTGCCCGTGGGCAGGACAGACGGCAGCCAGTCCGGCTCTGCGGGCATCTGCGGGTCGGCATAGGATACGATCATCCGCTCGCCTGCCCCGTCGACCATGATCGCCGACACGGGGGAACGGCGGCCCATGGCAGGCAGCGACGCGCTCAGGTCCACCCCTTCGTGCATCAGGTCGGCGCGGATCGTATCGCCCGTCAGGTCATCACCAAGGCGGGTCAGAAGGCCAGCATGGCCGCCGAGCCGGGCAATCGCCACCGCCGCATTGGCCGCGATGCCGCCGCCCTGCACCTCAAGCGCGGAGGCGCGGTACTTCTTGCCTTCGGAGGGCAAGGCCGCAACGCCATAGATGTAATCAAGCGTCGCGATGCCGACGCAGAGCACGGTGGACATGGTTGCCTTCGCAGTGGCCAGAACTGGTGTTCTCAGTCTCCTTGCCGGTCTAGCGCCAACCGCCAGAAACCTCAAGGGTCTTATGTCTTATATAAGACTTGAGCCTTGGGGAGATTTGCGCCATAAGAATGTGGCCGGTGCATTTCTGGATGCACAACGAGACCAGTTGAAGCGCCCAGAAGAGGCGTGATTGACAAGGGAGAGACACGTGGCAGCGGTGACCATACGCAAGGTCCGCAAGGCATTCGGCAAGGTGGATGTAATCCACGGTGTCGATCTGACCTTTGGCGACGGCGAATTCGTCGTGCTTGTCGGCCCATCGGGCTGCGGCAAATCCACTTTGCTCCGCATGATCGCGGGGCTTGAATCGGTGACCGATGGCGAGATCGACATCGGCGGCAAGGTCGTCAACGATCTTGCACCGCGTGACCGCGACATCGCCATGGTCTTCCAGGATTACGCGCTTTATCCGCACAAGAGTGTGTATGACAACATGG
>JANMIB010000518.1:0-4115 GCA_031375605.1 Allobosea sp.
ACACGCCGTCCATGTAGTTGCCAAACACCCGGTCGCGCTGCATCAGGCCGAAGCCCTTGGGGTTCTGGTCCACGAACGAGGAGGCAATGGTGCGCGGCGGGTTGTTGAGCGGCCTCCAGGCGCGCTCGCCTGCGCCAGTCCAGATGGCGAGGCCGTCCGAGTCGTGCACCTCGGGCCGCCAGTCGATGGCGGTGGATTTCTTGTTCTCGGAATACCAGTACATTGAGGTCAGCGGGGCAATGCCGAAGCGTTCGATGTCCTTTCTGATGAACAGCGCCTTCTCGATGTCCATGGTCACGGCCTTGCCCCGGCTCATCACGAAGCGGAACGCGCCGGACACGCTCGGGCTGTCGAGCAGTGCGCAGACCGTCACGGATGCAGCGTCGGCGGCGGGCGTCTCAAGGTACACATGCGTGAAGTCGGGAAACTCCTCCGGCCCGGTCGGCACGGCGGGATCAACGGCGAGGCCACGCGCGGACAGGCCATATTGGTAAAGCTCGCCGATGGCGCGGAAATAGGATGCGCCGAGAAAGGCCACCCAATCATTGCCGCGCCAGTCGAGCGGCGTGCCCTTGGGGCCGATGTGCCCGGCGCGGCTTTCCTGAAAGCGGAACCCTGCAAAGCCTGCGCCCTCGGGCAGTTCATGCGCGGGGCTGTCCTTCGGCATGTCGAAGTAGCGTTCCTCATAGACGATTTCGCGGGCCTGGTTGGCGGCGGCCACGTGCATGCGCACCGGCTTCTGGAAATAGCGGCCCAGATGAAAGAACGTGACCGGCCAGGGCGAAGGCCCGTTGGCCCAGAGTGCGAGATCGGTCTTGTAGCGGATTTTGCCATGGGCGTCGTAATCGATCCGCTCCAACACATCGGGACTCGGGCGCGGCGGAGGCGCATAAGGTTTCGCCGCCATGTCGCGGGCGCGGGTCTTGAGGCCATCGAAGCTGAAGGCCTGCGCATTGCCGAGCTTCAGGCCAGCCTGCGCCAGCGCTTCAGTAGAAAAACCCTGTGCAGCAGCCGCCCCAAGGGCAGCGCTTCCGGCAAGCAGAGTGCGGCGATCCATCATGTGCAGTCCGTTCCGGTGAAGCCTGAAGCTGGATATCGGGTGAGTATGAGCAAAAGCAAGGCGTGCGAAGCACTGATGACTTAGCCCACCATCCCCATCCTGAGCCCGTCGAAGGATGAAATCCAGAGATGGGCTAGCTGGAACTCCTCCTTAGACGGGCTCAACATGAGGATGGCGGGTGGATTGTTTCTGCTCCGCCTCGCAGTTACGGCTTCAGTTTCTCGGTTTCGGGCTTGTCCTGACCAAGCGAGATGATGCCGCGGCGGATGGTGCGGGTGCGGGTGAAGTGCTTGTGCAAGGTCTCGCCATCGCCAAAGCGGATGGCGCGGGTCAGGATGGAGAGATCCTCGCTGAAACGGCCCAGCATTTCGAGCACCGCATCCTTGTTGTGCAGGAACACATCGCGCCACATGGTCGGGTCGGAAGCCGCGATGCGGGTGAAATCGCGAAAGCCGCCGGCGGAGAACTTGATGACCTCTGACTGGGTCACGGCTTCCAGATCATTGGCAGTGCCGACGATGTTGTAGGCGATCAGGTGAGGCAGGTGGCTGGTGATGGCGAGCACGAGGTCATGATGCTGCGGCGTCATTTCCTCGACAATCGCGCCCATTCCTTCCCAGAACTGGCGCAATCTGGACACGGCAGCCACATTCGTGCCGTCCGGCGGGGTGAGGATGCACCAGCGGCTCAGAAAGAGGCTGGCAAAACCTGCATCGGGGCCGGAATGCTCTGTGCCTGCCACGGGATGTGCCGGGATGAAATGCACGCCTTGGGGGACATGCGGCATGACCTGGTCCAGGATCGCACCCTTGACCGAACCGACATCTGACAGGATCGCGCCCGGCTTCAAAGCGCCGCCGATCTCTTCGGCGACACGCCCGCAGATGCCCACAGGCACGCACAGGATCACGAGGTCGGCGTCTTTCGTGGCCTCGATCGCGGAGGTCGTGGTGATGTCGGCTAGCCCGAGTGCACCGACACGCGCCGTGACGGCCTCGTCGCGATCAGCCGCCGCGATGATCCCGGCAAGGTTCAGCTCGCGTGCCGCGCGCGCCAGCGACGAGCCGATCAGGCCCATGCCGATGATGGCCAGCTTGCCGAAAAGCGGAGCCTGCCGAACCGGAGCGAAAGATTCAGCCATGCCGAGCCTGCATGAAATCTCCCAAGGCCGCGACAACTGCCATGTTGGCCGCTTCATCACCGATGGTCAGACGCAAGGCCCCCGGCAGGCCGTAAGCATCCATCCGGCGCAGGATCAGGCCGCGCGATGTCAGGAATGTGTCAGCATCCGGCGCGGTCATGCCGCGGGTTTTCGGGAAATGCACGAGCAGGAAGTTGCCCACGGAAGGCGTCACCTCAAGCCCGAGGCGGGCGAGCTGGTCTGCCATCCATGGCAACCACTTTTCGTTGTGTTCGATGGCTTTTCCGACATGGGTATCATCGGCAATGGCCGCCGCGCCTGCGTCCAGCGCCGCACCATTGACGTTGAACGGTCCGCGAATACGGTTCAAGGCATCGATCACGTGGGCAGGGCCATACATCCAGCCAAGACGAAGATTGGCCAGTCCGTAGATTTTCGAGAAGGTGCGCGTCATCACGACATTGTCGCAGGTCGCGACCAGTTCCAGTCCGGAAGCATAGTCATTGCGGCGGACATATTCGGCATAGGCCGCGTCCAGCACAAGCAGTACATGCGCGGGCAGCCCGGCGTGCAGGCGCTTGACCTCGTCAAACGGCAGATAGGTGCCGGTCGGGTTGTTCGGGTTGGCGAGATAGACGATTTTCGTGCGCGGGGTCACGGCGGCCAGCATCGCATCGACATCTGCGGTGAGGTTCTTTTCCTTGACCGCGATTGCCTTGCCGCCTGCCGCCTTGATGGCGATGGGATAGACCAGAAAGCCGTATTCGCTGTAAATGCCCTCATCGCCCACACCGATATAGGCATTCGTGATGAGCGAGAGCAGTTCATCCGAGCCGGAACCGCAGATCAGCCGCGCAGGATCAAGGCCGAACTTCGTGCCGATGGCCTCGCGCAGCTTGATGGCGGAACCATCGGGATAAAGCTCCAGCTTGTCGGCCAGGCCCTTGAAAGCCGCGATGGCTTTCGGGCTGGCACCGAGCGGGGTTTCATTGGAGGAGAGCTTGATCAGCTTGACCCCAGCCGGAGCCGTGCTCTTGCCGGGCACATAGGCCTTGATGTCGAGCACGCCGGGGCGGGGTGTCGGGCGAAAAAGCTGATCAGTGTTCAGGTTCTGGGCAACAGTCATCGTCAGTGGTCCTTGATGGAGCGGTTGTTCAGCGGCGTGGCAACGGTGCGGAAAAGCGGGCGGCATGGCTGCCGATCTCGGTCAGTTCAGCCCCGCCCAGTGCAGCCTTCAGCTGGGCGGGATTGGCCTCGCCATCTGCTGCGACCAGCAGCGACAGGCCAGAATTGTCAGCGGCACTGGCGGTGACTTCGCCAAGCGCAGATGCCAGCTGCGATGTCATGTCCGCCGTCCAGCGCTCGACACGCGCCACATACAGCACCACTTCGCGCACCGCCGCATCAGCCAAAGGCTTGGCGATGACATAGACCGGCGTTCCGGCGGGATGGTCCGGCCGCTCGATGAAGGGCAGCCGCGCGATGATTTTCGGCGTGTCCGGCCCGACCAGCGCCCGCCACCAGGCACCGGCGCTGGCGCCTTGGTCAATCCGGAAGATCCCCAGATCACCGGCAGAACCGGCAACGGCATCAATCACGGCCTTGGCATCGTCATGTGGCAAGTAAGGGGCTGTGAAACCGAAATGGAAACGTGCCGAATCGCGCATCGGGCCATCCCCGCCCGACATATCGGCATGGACACGATAATTGGCCTGCACCCATGTGAAAGTCGCGATGATGACGCGCCAGATGCCCTCGGCCGTATCGAGCGGCAGCAGCCCCTTGTGGCGAAGAGCCAGCCTGCGCATCATCTCGGCTTCGCGGCCGGGCCGGATGGCAGAACCGGACACTTGCGTTTTCTTGACCTCGATCAGCCGCTCGATCACCTGCCCGCGCTCCATCAGGAGTTCGTGC
>JANMIB010000520.1:0-5235 GCA_031375605.1 Allobosea sp.
CGCTCGGGCGCGGTGAACGCCTCCCAGAGCTTGCCGCGCTTGATGTAGTTACCGATGTCCGAGACCCGCGCATCGCCAAGCTGGCTGTCACGCAAGCGGCTGACAGCGTCGTACTCATAGAGCCCCTGCTGCGCCTTGGTGGTGGACTTCACATGCCAGGTGATCAGCGGCGCATGCAGCGCCTTGGCGATCTCCTCGGCCAGCACGGTCTTGCCAGTGCCCGGCTCGCCTTTCACCAAAAGCGGCCGTTCCAGCGTGATCGCCGCATTGACGGCGATCTTGAGATCATCGGTGGCAATGTAGTCCTTGGTGCCGGAAAAACGCATGGGGTGTCCCTGGGTGGTCATTCGTTGTCTAGATTGCCAACAGGGCGACTGCAAGAACATGCAAGCCCGTCATTGCGAGCGCTGCGAAGCAATGACGCGATATGCACATTTGCGCGGCGACCGATGGCCATGGATCGTTTAGACTCGGGCCAACCCGGAGAACACACTCATGTCAAAAGCTCGCTATTCCAAGGACCGTATCGGCAACCACCTCTTGCATCCCGAAACGATGATGCTGGGTTATGGCTATGATCCGCTGCTCTCGGAGGGTGCGGTCAAGCCGCCGGTCTTCCTCACCTCCACCTTCGTGTTCAAGTCGGCGGAAGATGGCGAGGAGTTCTTCCACGTCGTTGCAGGGCGCAAATCGGCCCCCAAGGGCGAGGCCGCGGGGCTGGTCTATTCGCGCTTCAACCACCCCAATTCCGAGATTGTCGAGGACCGGCTCGCCATCTACGAGCAGGCGGAATCGGCGCTGCTGTTCGCCTCCGGCATGGCAGCCATCGCCACGACGATTCTGGCCTATGCACGGCCCAATGACGTGATCCTGCACTCGCAGCCGCTTTATGGCGGCACCGAAACGCTGGTGACGAAGACACTGATCAACTTCGGCATGGCAGGCGTCGGCTTTGCCGATGGCCTGTCCGGCAAAGCCATGAGAGCTGCGGCAAAGACGGCGTTGGCTCTGGCCAAGAAACGCAAGGGACGGGTTTCGGTCATCATGATCGAAACGCCCTCGAACCCGTTGAATACGCTGGTGGATGTCGCGCTCGTTCGCGCAATCTCCGAAGAACTTGAATCAAAACAGGAAGGCCCCCGCCCGGTGATCATCTGCGACAACACGTTGCTAGGCCCGGTGTTCCAGACGCCGCTGAAGCAGGGTGCGGATGTCTCGGTCTATTCGCTGACCAAATATGTCGGTGGTCATTCTGACCTGATCGCAGGGTCGGCCCTGGGGTCTGCCGACATGATCCGGCCAATCAAGGCGCTGCGCTCGGCCATCGGCACACAGCTTGATCCTCACTCATGCTGGATGATCGGGCGTTCACTCGAAACGCTGGGCCTGCGCATGAACCGCGCTGCGGAGAATGCGAAGCTGATGGCAGACTTCCTGCGCGCCCATCCGGCTGTCACCAAGGTGCATGACCTGACCGCCCTGCCCCGCGGCTCTTCGGCGGCCAAGGTTCACAAGGCGCAGGCAACCGGGCCAGGCTCGACCTTCTCCTTCGATGTGAAGGGAGGAAAGGCCGCTGCCTTCAAGGTGCTCAACAGCCTGACGATCTTCAAACTTGCGGTCAGCCTGGGCGGCACCGAATCGCTGATGTGCCACCCGGCCACCACCACCCATTCGGGCGTGCCCAAGGAGGTGCGCGACCGGATCGGAGTATCCGACGCCACCATCCGCGTCTCCATCGGCATCGAGCATATCGACGATCTGATGGCTGACATGACGCAGGGCCTCATGGGGATTTGAGCATCCTTGCCGTCATGGTCGGGCGAAGACCCGACCATCCCATGGGGTTCTCGGGTTTCCGCCCGAGAATGACGTTGTTGTGACCCTACCCACACCGCCAGAATCATCTACGCTTCAAAAATGGCTGTCGCGGTTGATCCCGAAAACTACAAGGAAGTCCTGCTGGTTCTTGGCACTGCGGCGCTGGTGGTGCCCGCTTTTCATCGCCTGAAGATCAGCCCGATTTTCGGTTTCATGCTGATGGGCGCAGTCCTTGGCCCTGACGGTCTGGCGCGGCTTGCCAACCAGTTCGAGTGGCTTCGTCACGTCACCATCAGCGAGCGCGAGCAATTCGAGCATGTCGCAGAGCTTGGCGTGGTCTTTCTGCTGTTCATGATCGGGCTGGAGCTGTCCTTCGAGCGGCTCAGGACCATGCGAAAGCTGGTTTTCGGCATGGGCGCGACCAAGCTCGCCCTTTCGACACTGGCCATCGCAAGCTGCATCCTCGGTTTTGGCCGCTCTCCCACGGAAGCCCTGATCGTCGGCGTATGCCTTGGCCTGTCGTCAACTGCCCTTGTCGTGCAGGTGCTGGCCGAGCAGAAGCGGCTTGGCACGGCCACGGGGCGCTCCTCGTTCGCCATCCTGCTGTTCGAGGATATTGCCGTGGTGCCGCTGCTCGTGCTGGTCAGCGTGCTGGGTGCGCCCACTGCCGGGGGCCTCATGGGCAGCCTTGGCCTTGCAGGCGTGAAAGCACTCGGGGCCATCGCGGCCATTTTCCTGGCAGGGCGCTATCTGCTGCGCCCGGTTTTCCGCAGGGTTGCCGCCACGCGCAGTCCGGAATTGTTCATGGCGGCATGTCTTCTCGTGATTTTCGGGACCAGCCTGATCACCGCCGTCAGTGGTTTGTCGATGGCGCTTGGAGCTTTCCTTGCAGGCCTGATCCTCGCGGAGACAGAATATCGCCGCGAGATCGAGGTCACCATCGAGCCATTCAAGGGCTTGCTGCTCGGCGTGTTCTTTTTCGCCGTCGGCATGTCGCTGGACATTGCCGAGATCATCGCGCAACCGCTGGTGATCACAGGCGCCGTGCTGGGCCTTCTGGCTCTCAAGTCTCTCGTGACGTATCCTGTCATGCGGGCTTTCAGCATCAGCCGCGCCGCTGCGATGGAAAGTTCGGCTCTCTTGTCACCGGCTGGCGAGTTCGCCTTCGTGGTCTTGGGTCTGGCGGTCAGCCTCAAGGTGATCGGTGCCGACATTGGCGGGCTCGCTCTCACCGTCGCATCGCTGTCGCTCGCCATCCTCCCCATCGTCGGGTTTGCCGGTCGTCGGCTGGCCCGCCGCGTGCAGCCGCCCAAGCATTTGCCCGATGAAGCCTTGGTGGAGCCCGGCGCCGAGCCGAACGCGAAGGTGATCGTCGCAGGCTTTGGCCGTGTCGGCCAGCTGGTCGGGTCCATGCTCGACGAGAAAAACGTTCCTTACATTGCCATCGACACTGATCCGGCCTCGGTGGCAAATGGCCGCCGCGCCGGCCGTCCGGTCTATTATGGCGACGCAGCCCGCCCTGAGTTTCTGGAGCGCTGCGGCATCGGCAAGGCGGCAGCGGTTGTCGTGACGATGGACAGCCGTGCTGCCGTGGAGGCCGTCACATCGACCGTGCGGACAATGCGTCAGGACATCGTGATCGTGGCGCGCGCCAAGGACCGCGCCCATGCGCGCCTGCTCTATGAGCGCGGCGTGACAGAAGCCGTGCCCGAAGCCTTCGAGGCCAGCCTGCATCTGGCAGAAGCCACGCTGATCAGCGCAGGCATCCCCCTGGGTCTCGCCATTGCCTCCGTCCATGAGCGCCGCGACCAGTTTCGCGCCGAGTTCCAGACCATCGACCGCGGCGAAGCCCGAACCAGCGTTGCAAAGATCAGGGCACGGAGGGGGGCGGGTCCGGCGTGACAGCGGTTGCGTCGCGCATGGAGCGGCGAGCCAACCGATCTTGTCAGATACCGAAAAGTACCATAAAATAGTACTTTGAATATTTGGCTTGGGATTCCCGCACATGACAGCACGCAACACCTCCGTTTCATTGGGCAATCACTTCGCAGGCTTCATTGAAACGCAAGTGAACAATGGCCGCTATGGCTCTGCCAGCGATGTCATCAGGGCAGGTCTTCGTCTGCTTGAAGAACATGAGGCACGGGTCAAGCTGCTGCAGGAAGCGTTGATCGCTGGCGAACAGTCTGGCCCTCCTGCACCTTTCGACAATGAAGAGTTCCTGCGGAAGATGCGGGCAAAGCATGTCGGTTAGGCGGGCTTGTAGGCTTGCGCCGCTTGCAGAAGCCGATCTGGAGAGTATCTGGCTCTATACGTTCCGCACATGGTCACTAGAACAGGCTGACCTTTATCACGTCAGTCTCATCGCTTCTTTCGACGACCTTTGCACTGGCAGGCGAAGCGGACGCCCGGTCGATATCCGTGACGGGTACATCAAGTTTGCAGTCGGCTCGCATCTGGTCTTCTACCGTTTGACAGATACAAACCTCGACGTGATGCGCATACTGCATGTGAAAATGGATGCTGAACGGCATCTTTGACGAAATGCAGCAGCACAAGAGGCCGGTGACAACCACCCTTTCAAAGCCTAACCTCACTCCATGTTCCTCACCCTCTTCACATCCCTGCGCGCAGCCAAAGTCCCCGTCACCTTGCGCGAATTTCTCACTCTGCTCGACGGGGTGCAGAGCCACGTGGCCGAATACCGGGTGACTGATTTTTACCATCTGGCACGCACCTGCCTGGTGAAGGACGAGCGTCATCTTGATCGTTTCGATCTGGTTTTCGGACAGGTTTTCAAAGGCATGGAGATGCTGTCTGATTCTCTGTCACAAGTTGAGCTTCCGGCTGAATGGCTGAAGAAGCTGGCCGAGAAGCACCTCACCGACGAGGAGAAGGCACAGCTTGAGGCGATGGGCTGGGACAAGCTGATGGAAACCCTCAAACAGCGGCTGGACGAGCAGAAAGGCCGCCATCAGGGCGGCTCGAAATGGATCGGCACAGCAGGCACCTCGCCCTATGGCGCCTATGGCTACAACCCTGAAGGCGTTCGCATCGGTCAGGACACCAACCGCAACTTTCGCGCGGTCAAGGTCTGGGACAAGCGCGAGTTCAAGGATTTCGACGACACCCGCGAGCTTGGCGTGCGCAACATGCGGCTAGCCTTGCGCAAGCTGCGCAAGTTCGCACGGACCGGAGCCGCGGACGAGCTTGACCTCGACCAGACCATCAAAGCCACCGCTGAGCATGGCTATCTCGATGTGAAGCTGCGCCCCGAGCGCCGCAACGCCGTCAAGGTGCTACTCTTTCTCGATGTCGGCGGCTCGATGGATTGGCACATCGAACAGGCCGAGGAGCTGTTCTCGGCGGCGCGGGCCGAGTTCAAGCATTTCGAGCATTTCTACTTCCACAACTGCC
>JANMIB010000539.1:0-7662 GCA_031375605.1 Allobosea sp.
TTGCCTCGACGGACTCGCGAATGGCAGCAACGGCCGCGAACGTCCGCGCGGTCGATTCATTGTAGATCGGCATCACGATCACGGTTCGCTGGTTCAGGCTCGTGGCCCGAGGCGTTTCGGGCCGCTTGAACAGCAGGACGACAAAGCCCAGCACGGCACTCGTGAAGGCAAGCGCGATCCATGAGAAGTTTACCGTGAAAAGACCCAGCAACACATACTGGAGAGCCGTTGTCCGGCTCACCGACACGACCTCGTACATTTCTCTGACGCCGTAGGCGGTGAGCAGCAGCGCCGCTCCGAACACCAGACAGCGCGACACCAGAGGCGTGGTCCAGGCCGATGGCCTGGCACGCATGCGCTCTTCGCTGCTTTTCCAGCGGCGCAGCGACTGGGTCGGCATGTCAAGCCGGTTTTCTGGCGGCAGTGCAGGCTCGGCGTGTCGAGGCCAGGTGCGGTCAGGCTCAACGGCGGTTGCCATGACGCGCTTTGGGTCGGCTAGGGCGTCCATCGGTTCAGCCATGTCTCCGAAATAGGTTTGCCGCCGACGTCCAGCTGCAGTCTGAGTTCACACGCATTGTCCGTGCCAGGATCAAGCTCGAACGTGACACGCATGGTCTTGCGCTCGGGATAAGCCACAAATCGCATGTTGTGAATGGCACCGGGTGTCGCCGACAGGTTGACCTTGACCATCTGGGCAAGATTGGGATCAGCAAGGACATCGCCTGCAAAATCGACGAAAAAACGGCGGCGACGGCCCTGCGAGCCGCGGCCTTGCCGCGTGGAACGCACGGTTGCGACAGGCGGAGCCTCCGGAGGCTGCCAGCACCAGAACTGACGGTATGACAGGGTGGTTTCAGACCCTGCTGCGAGCGGCTGGCGTGGGCGCCAGTGCGCGATGACATTGTCGTTCATCTCTGAATCAGTCGGCACCTCGAGCAACTGCACCGTTCCTGCCCCCCACTCGCCGAGCGGCTCGATCCAGACACTTGGCCTGAGTTCAAAGCGCTGGTCATCATCCTGGTAGGCATTGTAGTCGCGCTCGCGCTGCACTAGGCCAAAACCACGTGGGTTGTTGTCCACAAAGGCCGAAACCTGCAGCTGTTCGGGGTTGTTCAGCGGACGATAGATCCATTCGTCAGCACCGGTCCTGAGCTGCAGCCCGGATACTTCATGCACGGCTGGCCGGACATCATCGAAAATCCTGCGGCGCTGGGGTGCAAACAGGAAATTTCCCATCAGGCCGGCAAATCCGACATTGTCGAGCTGGCTTCTGGCAAACAGCGTCATCTCTATGTCGTTGATCATGATGTCGCCTGGGCGCAAGGTCATGCGGATCGCTGCACTGGCGCTGTCCGTCTCGATCAGGGCATGAACCGTGATGGCAGTGGCGGCAGGGCCGGGCCTTTCGATCCAGAAGGCACGGAAGAACGGCACCTCTTCGCCGCGCTGTTCGCCAGGGCGCAGCACCAGCGAGCGGGCAACCGCACCAAAGATCTGGCCGCGCGCAACGGCCCTGAAGAACGTTGCGCCCTGAAACACCGCAGCTTCAATCAGGCTTTCGCCGCCAAAATGCAGCCTGAAACCCGAGAAGCCAAGATCTGACTGGGTGCCGGGAACAGGTACGCGACCGTAGTCAAACCGATTTTTGTCAAACCCGACCCGCCGGGTAACACCGTCTTCGATCAAAAAGATCGTCACCTGATTGTTGAAGATCGAGCCCCGGTGCAGCGGTTCGATGGCAAACCCTCGCGATTCACCGGCCCAGGCCCAATGTTGCCGCTGCAGTCTGATGGTGCCGACAGCTTCAGGGGTCAGCGCCCCCAACCCGTCAGGCAGATCAGTCGTATTGGGTGCCATGGGCTTTCTGGCCAGGCCACGGGCCAGTTCAAGCACTGATGCCGCGCTGAAGCGCTGTCCATCACCGATGTCGCCGGGAAATGTGACGCTTCCGTTCTGCTGTGCCTGTGCAGGAAACGCAGAGACCATCGCCATCGTTCCGATGCCAGAACGTGCGAGGCCTGAAGCTGCAAGCCTGGAAAGGATCTGTCGCCTGGTGAAAGGAATTGTCATTGTTCAGCTGAAAATGCGTTCAACGCGGGACATATATGGCGATCAGCGACGTCATGCGTGGCAAATGACTGCATCGAAAGGACATAGCATGCTTCGTGCCATAGGGCGCGCGCGTTTGAAATCGTTATTCTCCCGAAAATGAAAATTCGCGCCGTGACCTTGCCGAATCATGTCAGCAAGCCATGCCGATAATCGCTGCCACATGGTAGTTGTAACAGGACACTGATCTGATGACCGACCAGAAGCCGCTCCGGACATGCCTTGCCATTGTTCTCGCAGCAGGAGAGGGCACGCGGATGAAGTCCGCCCTGCCGAAGGTTTTGCACAAGGTGGCAGGCCGCAGCATGCTTGGCCATGTGGTTGCGGCGGTGAGCGCAGCTGGAGCAAGCCATTTCGCGGTGGTCGTCGGGCCAGATCGCGATGACGTCGCGGCTGAGGCACGCGCCCATTTTGCCAATGCTGAAACCTTCATCCAGCGTGACAGGCTTGGCACCGCGCATGCTGTTCTGGCGGCGCGGGGCGCGCTTTTGCGCGGCTACGATGACGTGATCGTGGCCTTTGCCGACACGCCGCTTCTGACACCTGCCACCTTCCAGCTCATGCGCGAGCGCCTGGGTTCAGGTGCAGCCGTCGTCGGTCTTGGCTTCGAGGCGGCTGATCCCACGGGATATGGCCGCATGATCGCAACAGGGCAGGAACTTGACGCCATCATCGAGCACAAGGATGCAAGTGACGCGCAGCGCCAGATCAGGCTTTGCAATGCGGGATTGCTGGCCCTCGCAGGACAGCATGCTTTCGCCATCCTGGAGCGGATCGGCAACGACAACGCGCAAAAGGAATTCTATCTGACCGACGCGCCCCACATCGCACGCGGCATGGGTCTGCGTGCCACGGTGATGACGGCGCCTGAAAGCGAAGTTCAAGGTGTCAATGACCGCGTGCAGCTTGCGGCGGCGGAAGCCACGATGCAGACCCGCCTGCGTGAAATGGCCATGCGGGCCGGCGTCACGATGCTCGATCCAGCTTCGGTCTATATGAACCATGACACAAAGATCGGGCGTGATGTCGTTGTCGAACCTCATGTTTTCTTTGGAAAAGACGTGACGGTTGAC
This sequence comes from Allobosea sp., assembly GCA_031375605.1. Lineage (GTDB taxonomy): Bacteria > Pseudomonadota > Alphaproteobacteria > Rhizobiales > Beijerinckiaceae > Allobosea. The sequence continues at coordinate 3,183 of JANMIB010000539.1, forward strand.
GACAATGCCGTGATTCACGCCTATTCACATCTGGAAGGCGCACATGTTGGGGCGCAGGCACATGTTGGGCCGTTTGCCCGGTTGAGGCCAGGGGCAGATCTGGGCGAGCAAGCCAAGGTTGGCAACTTCGTCGAGATCAAGGCCGCAACGCTTGGAAAGGGCGCGAAGGTCAGCCACCTGACCTATATCGGCGATGCCTCGATCGGCGATGGAGCCAATATCGGCGCTGGCACCATCACCTGCAACTACGACGGCTACAGCAAGTTCAAGACCGTGATCGGCGCAGGTGCGTTCATTGGCTCGAATTCTTCACTGGTCGCGCCCGTGACGATTGCTGACGGGGCCTATGTTGGCTCCGGCACCGTGGTCACACGGGATGTTCCTGCTGATGCGCTGGCCGTTGCGCGGCCAAGGCAGGTGAATATCGATGGATGGGCCACGTCCTTCAGGGCCAGGAAAGCAACCATCAAGAAGGCATGATCTGTTCGGTCTCCGGCAGCATGGTTAAATCAGGACATCCAATGTGATTGGGTGTCTGCAGCTATAAACGCTACCCGTTTTGCGAAATCTAAATGTTTGATCGTGCAATTGGCGGCGAACCAACCTGAAGGGACGCAGGGCTTATGTGTGGCATTGTTGGAATTTTGGGCAAAGGCCCGGTGGCCCTGGACGTGGTCGAAGCGTTGCGCCGCCTCGAATACCGCGGTTATGATTCTGCCGGCATTGCCACTCTGGAAAGCGGGCAGCTCACCCGCCGCCGCGCCGAAGGCAAGCTGCGCAACCTCGAAACCAAACTCTCGAAAGAGCCACTCAACGGCCTGATTGGAATCGGTCACACCCGCTGGGCCACCCATGGCCGCCCGAATGTCCCCAATGCCCACCCGCACGCCACCGACAAGCTTGCAGTGGTCCATAACGGCATCATCGAGAACTTTGCAGAGTTGAGAACAGAGCTTGAAGATGATGGTTTCAGGTTTGAATCCGAAACAGACACGGAGGTCGTCGCCCATCTTGTGACGCGCGAGATCAATCGCGGATTGAAGCCGGTCGATGCTGTCGGGGCGGTGCTGCCGAGACTTCGCGGGGCTTTCGCGCTCGCGTTCCTGTTTTCGGGCGAAGAAGATCTGCTGATCGGTGCACGCAACGGCCCACCGCTCGCTGTCGGCGTTGGTGACGGCGAGATGTATCTTGGATCTGATGCGTTTGCTCTGGCACCCTTTACCAACATGATTGCCTACCTTGAAGATGGTGATTGGGCGATCCTGCACCGCAAGTCGGTTGAATTCCGCGATATGGATGGAAAGGTCGTCCAGCGTCCCGCCCAGTTGGTCGCCGCGGGCGTCGCTCTGGTCGACAAGGGCAACCATCGTCATTTCATGGCGAAGGAAATTCATGAACAGCCTGAAGTCGTTACCCACACGTTGACCAACTACATCGACATGGTTTCTGCCAAGGTGCGAATGCCCTTCGAGCAGCCTCTCGACTGGAGCAAGGTCGAACGTCTTTCGATGTCAGCTTGCGGCACTGCCTATCTGGCCGGCCTGACAGCGCGTTATTGGTTCGAGACCATCGCGCGCTTGCCCTGCGACATCGATGTCGCCTCCGAGTTCCGCTATCGCGAGCCACCGCTGGTCCAGAAAAACGGCGTTGCGATGTTCCTGTCGCAATCAGGTGAGACCGCAGACACGCTGGCTTCGCTGCGTTATGCCAAAAGCCAGAACCAGACCATCCTGTCGGTCGTCAATGTCCCAACCTCGACCATTGCGCGCGAAAGCCACATCGTCGCGCCGATCACGGCGGGTCCGGAAATCGGCGTGGCTTCGACCAAGGCCTTTACCTGCAAGCTGGTCACGCTTGCCAGCATCGCGATCGCGGCAGGCCGCATGCGCGGTGTGGTCTCTGCTGAGCGCGAGAAGGAACTGGTTCAGGAACTGATCATGCTGCCTGGGCTGATGACACAGGCTCTGAAGACCGAGGTGCAGATCGAGCGCCTTGCCCACAAACTCAGCAAGGCCCGTGATGTGCTCTATCTTGGGCGCGGGACCAGCTTTCCATTGGCGCTTGAGGGTGCCCTCAAGCTCAAGGAAATCTCGTATATCCACGCGGAAGGGTACGCGGCAGGCGAGCTCAAGCACGGTCCGATCGCACTGATCGACGAGGACATGCCGGTCATCGTTGTCGCGCCGCATGATCACCTGTTTGAAAAAACGGCCTCGAACATGCACGAGGTCGCGGCACGTGGTGGCCGCATCATTCTCATTACGGATGCGAAGGGCGCTGCGGAAACCACAATCCAGACCGAAGCAACGATCATCATGCCGACGATGTCTCCCACCTTCAGTGCCATGGTCTATGCAATCCCGATCCAGCTGATTGCCTATTACACGGCACTCGTGATGGGTAAGGACGTCGATCAACCGCGCAATCTGGCAAAGTCCGTCACTGTGGAGTGAAGGATTGCGGGGATGAGGAACTGCGGGAGTGAATGGCCGCACTCGTTTTGCATTGCACAATCAGCGCTGCGGATGGCATGGTGAGCTAGGTTTGCGTCGTCGCGCAGTCCTGATGTGCCACCGGAAATATCCGTGACAACAGACCAGCGCCCCGATCCCATGCTCATCTCGCCCGCGCCGGAGACATCCCGCGGGCACGGTGCTGTCGCGCGACTCAGGCGCTATTTCCTGACAGGCGTGGTGATCGCAGGCCCGCTGACCATCACGGTCGCGATGACGTGGTGGTTCGTCAGCCTTGTGGACACATGGGTCAAGCCGGTCATTCCTGCGGCATATCTGCCTGAAAGCTATCTGCCGTTTGCCATTCCGGGTTTTGGCCTTGTGGTGGCGCTGGTGGGCCTCACACTTCTGGGCTTTCTCACCGCCAATCTCGTTGGCCGCGCCTTGCTGGAAGCTGGTGAGGGCTTGCTCGAGCGGACCCCAGTGGTCAGCGGCCTTTACAAGGGCATGAAGCAGATTTTCTCGACGGTGTTCTCGGCCACCGGATCGACTTTCCGCACGGTCGGGCTGGTGGAATACCCGGCAAAAGGCATGTGGTCGATCGTGTTCCTGTCCAAGACGGCAGCACCTGAGATCTCAAACCAGTTGACGGACCCTGATGAGCACATCGGGGTGTTCCTGCCGTGCAGCCCGAATCCGACAACGGGCTTTTTCTTCTACATGCCGCGCAAGGACGTGATCGAGGTGCCGATTACCGTCGATGAAGCCGCCAAGCTGGTCATGTCGGCAGGGTTGATCCAGCCGGAAGACATTCTCAAGAAAGCAAAAAAGACCGATGGCGAGCCGGAGGCTTGACCTCGCTTCCCTGCAGGCTGACGATGGCGCATGCCATGTGATGATCACACGGTGATTGTTGCCACAAGAAAACACGACGTCTTTACGTGCAGATCAATGAGACTGCCCGAATGAAGCGGCCGGGGAGCCAAGCATGACCTACGATCTGATCCTGAAGGGTGGGCGCGTCATCGACCCGTCCCAGAACCTTGATGGCATCCGCGATGTCGCCTTCTCGAACGGCAAGGTCGCAGCCTGCGGCAAGGATCTCAAGCGTGGCACGGACACTGAGGTGCGTGATGTCTCAGGCTACATCGTCTCGCCCGGCCTGATCGACATGCACACGCACGTCTATTGGGGTGGCACGTCACTTGGCATCGATGGCGATGAGTTTTGCCGCACTTCGGGGGTCACGACTTCCATTGACACGGGCAGTGCCGGGCCTGGCAACTGGCCTGGCTTCCGCAAACACGTGATCGAGAAGGCCGAGGCGCGCATCCTGGCCTATCTGCACGTCTCGTTTGCCGGCATCTACGGCTTCTCCAAAACCGTCATGGTCGGAGAAAGCGAGAATGTCCGGCTGATGGCCCCAGCCGAGTGTGCCGAGGTCGCCGACAAGAACCGCGATCTCATCGTCGGCATCAAGGTGCGCGTCGGGCGACATTCCTCGGGTGATCAGGGGACCGCGCCGCTCAATGCTGCGCTTCAGGTGGCAGAGCAGGTCGGCATGCCGCTGATGGCGCATATCGACCACCCGCCACCGTCCTATGAGGAGGTCGTGGACATGCTGCGCCCCGGCGATGTGCTGACCCACGCCTTCCGCCCGTTTCCGAATGCGCCCTGCACCGGGCAGGGCACCGTCAAGCAGGCCATCCTCAATGCCCGCAAACGCGGCGTGTTCTTTGACATTGGCCATGGCGGCGGCTCGTTCGCCTTCAAGACCGCGCGCGCCATGCTGGCCAACGGGTTCGAGCCGGACACCATCTCGTCCGACGTACATTCGCTGTGCCTTGATGACATCAGACAAGCTCATGCCCATGCACAGGAACTTGGACATGGTTGTGACCTGGTCGAAGGCAGGGCCATCAATGCACAGCGAATGTACGTCGGACGAGATGGTGTCCGGCTCGAACCCGTTGGCCAGCATGGCGCGCGCGGTCTTGAAGGCGAACGAGCCGCCGCCATGGCCAATG